>CAYFSJ010000022.1:0-23865 GCA_964345765.1 uncultured Erysipelothrix sp. | reverse complement strand
TGAGAGTATGAGAAAACTATTATTAGTCCTAATTGTCGTAATTAGTGGCTGTCAAAAAGAAAATAGAATTCAAGTAGAATATGGCAGTGACGTTGACTATGAAGTCGATACTTTTGAAGTGGGCGAACATCAATTAGAAGATAATACCATTATCGAAGTTGTTGACACCCAAGAGCCATATTTCACACAAGAGGTTGATCAGATTGATAATTTCAGTGAAGAAACTAATCTGAATGACTATTTTAAAGGTGAAGATGTGGTCGATGGAGAATTGGAGGTAAAGTTGAAATCTGTGAAAGAAAAAGAAATTGAAGTTATCATCATCGATGAAAATGGAAATAGTGCCCAAAAGAAAGTGGATGTGAATCTACACAAATCAATTGAAGCCCTCGATGAGGATGAGCTTAAAAAACGTTTTGGTGATCAGATTATTGAACTTCCTAAACCAATTGTTCCAGAAGAACAAGAAAAGTAAGCGAAAGTTTGTAAGTATCTTTAACAATAAGAATAACTAAATCTGATACAATAAAAGCGAGAAAAAGAAAGGAAATAATTATGTTTGATTTTTTAAAGAAAAAGAAAGAACGAGAAGCAGTAGCTGCTCCTGAAGTGTACCGTTCTTTTGGAACTGGTAAAGTTGTTGAATTAAGCGAGGTTCCAGACCAAGTCTTTGCTCAAAAGATGATGGGGGATGGATTCGCAATCGAATTAACCGATGGAAAAGTTGTTGCTCCAGTGAGTGGTGAAATTATTTTAGTCTTCCCAACAGGACATGCATTTGGTCTAAAAACAGCTGATGGAGTTGAAATCCTATTACACCTTGGAATTGATACAGTGGAATTAAATGGTGAAGGATTCTCATCTAAAGTTAAACAAGGCGACCATGTTAAACAAGGGGATGTCCTAACTGAAATGGACTTAGAATCAATTAAAAATAATGGTAAATCAGTCGTAAGTCCTATGATTTTCACTTCTGGTCAAGAAATAAACTTATTAAAAGCAAATCAAGAAGTCACTGCAGATACTGAAGGAATCTTCGAATTTAAATAAACAGCATTTTCTGTTTATTTTTTAGGAAGCCTATGATTAAAACAGGATTTTCTCTCTATTTAGGGAGTGGCTTTGATAAGAACAAAGAAGTCATCAAAAAAGCGTCAAAAGCCAAGATGAACACTGTCTTTACCTCATTACATATTCCAGAAGAGTCAGTCGATGATTATAATTTTGAAGTTAAAAAGTTATTAGCAGAATGTGTAAAACACAATCTTAATGTCATAGTCGATGTCAGCAATAATACCATCGACAAACTAAAAATAAACTCATTAACAGAGCTGAAAGAATGGGGCTTTAGTCATCTCAGAATTGACTTTGGCATCAGCTTAGAAGAAATAATAGAACTCAGTAAAGAATTCTACATTGTCTTGAACACTTCAACCATCACTCAAACGGAACTTGAAACATTAATAGAGATGGGTGCTGATTTTTCTAAATTTTCATCCTGTCATAATTTCTACCCAAAACCACTAACGGGTATTAGTCTAGAAGATTGTTACAAACGTAATGAATTTTTGAAACAATATGATATTGAAACAATGGGCTTTGTTGCGGGTGACTTAGATACCAGAGGTCCATTTCATGTTGGTCTACCAACAGTGGAGAACCACCGTTATCAACCCGTCTTAAAGTCCATGTTAGACTTATCAAAAAACGGAGCCTGTGATGTGGTTCTAATTGGTGACATTGATTTAAAAGATGAGACCTATCAACAGATTGAAGATTTAAGTAATGGCTTTATTACCCTTAACGCTAAGATTGACCCGGATTATCATTATTTATTAGATATCATTCATTATGATCGAGTTGATAAGAGCGAACATGTTTTTAGAAGTGTTCAATCAAGACAAAACTTCTACAAAACCCCGGTCCAAAAAACTAGTGATAGAGTTGTCGGTACACTCTGTGTCTCAAACCAAGAGTATTTACGATATGAAGGCGAGTTTGAAATCATGAAAAAAGATCATCCTAAAGATGATCGAGTGAATGTGGTAGGTCAATTGGACAAAGAAGACATTGATTATCTATTTCTAATAGATGATGAAATTGGAATAAAATTAAACCTTATTTAGCTTATAAATGATTTTACGCGAATCAATTAAATCTTTTCTGGATTTATCGATTTGCGTTTTTATTATGCCCAAATAAATAATGTCTGTCATAATTTGGGTCGCATTACGAGAAGTAATCGCTCCTAATCTAAATTCATTCTCTTCAGAAGGGACTGGCAAAACAATATCAGCCCAATGAGTCAGAGGAGATCCATTGTTTTGAGTTATCGCAATTGTTGGGATACCTCGTTTAGAAGCTTGTTGAACGATCGTATTGACTTCATTAGTATTACCACGATAACTAATGGCAATTAACACATCTTCTTTTGTTAAGTGAATCGAATTGGCTAATTGAACATGGACATCCTTATAAAATCGAACTGGATAATCAATACGAGATAGTTTCACTTCTAAATCTTCACACACATTAGAAGAAGCACCTATCCCAATTAGATAGATTCTTCTGGCATTTTTAACCAGTTCAATCACTTTCTTTAGGTTATTATTGTTAATGAGTTTGAATGTTTTATTCACCGTATTAATATAGGCTTTTTTTTCTTGGATGAGAAACTCATTAAAAGTTCCCGTCAAGGAAGGGCGATCTTCAAACAAATCATCTTGTTCGGTATTTAGGTCGATGGCTAATTCTAGTTTAAGATTAGGATAACCTTGATAACCTAATCTTTGAGAAAACCGAATTATTGTCGATGGGGCAGTTTCGGTATTTTGAGCGAGTTCATGAACACTCATCTCAATTACATCTTGAGGATGTTTTAAAATATAATCGGCAATGATCTTTTGTTTCTTATTAAAGCTATTATATGCGTGCTTAATCTTTGAAATGGCTGACATAATTCCTCCGCATTTGTTCTATTTGACTCTATTCTAACATCTTTTTGTGTAAAAATATGGAACATTATATAAAATAATAATAAAAAATGTTGAAATATTGTTCGTTTATGTTATTATTGATTTAATAGAAGGAGGGAGTATGAAATTAGATGAACTAAATACTGAGCAACGAAATGAAAATACGAAGTTCATCGATCGCGTCTCTACCTTTGAAGCTGTCCAATTAATTAACCAAGAAGATCAAAAAGTAGCCCAAATAATATCGCAACATAATCAGGAAATTGCGGATATCATCGATTATATTTGGGAGAATTTTCAAGAAGGACGATTATTCTATGCAGGGGCAGGCACCTCAGGTCGCTTAGCGGTTGTCGATGCATCGGAATGTCCTCCTACCTTTGGAACCGATCCAGATAAAGTGGTTGGATTAATTGCCGGTGGAAAAGAAGCCTTTACCGTTGCGGTAGAAGGCGCTGAAGACGATATCGATTTATGTGAAACGTATTTAAGAGAACATAATTTTTCGAACTCAGACATTCTAATTGGGATTGCGGCAAGTGGCAGAACGCCATTTGTGATTGGTGGACTTAAGTATGCCAATTCAGTAGGAGCAAAGACCGTGGCTATTTCTAATAGTAAAAACTCAAAAATGAGTGAAGTGGCTCAAAAGAGTATAGAAATAATCACAGGTCCAGAAGCCATTACCGGTAGTACCAGAATGAAAGCAGGGACTTCACAGAAATTAGTGCTCAACATGATCTCTAGTATCTTGATGATTAAGTTAGGGAAAATTTATTCGAATTTGATGGTCGATGTCCAACCAAAAAATGAGAAGTTAGTAGATCGTTCTATTCGAATTATTTCTTCGAGCTTACAAACAGATTTAGAGTCAGCGAAACAGTTATTTGAATTATCCAATCATAGTGTAAAACATGCCATTGTTATGGGACTTTTGGATTTAGACTATGACAAAGCAGACCAATTATTGAACCAAAACCAGAATAGAATTGCTGATATCATTCAGAAGGAGGAAAGAAAATGAGTATCAAAGATCTAACAAATCAAATAATCGATTTGGTTGGTGGGACCCAAAATGTAACATCCGTTGCATCATGTATGACAAGACTTCGTCTTGGATTAAAAGATGCATCCAAAGCTCAAGTGTCTGACATTAAACAACTCGATGGGGTATTAGGTGTTGTTGAAGCGGACACATTACAAATTGTTTTAGGACCTGGACGAGTCACTAAAGTTGCCAATGAATTTTCTAAATTAACGGGTTTAGAAGTGAAAGAAGAAGATATTGTTGAAGCAGAAGACTTAGCCGATCGAAATAGAGCGAGTCGTAAAGAAAGCAACCAAGGTCCAATTCAACGTGGACTTAGCCGAATTGCCAATATATTTGTTCCACTTATTCCAGGGATTATCGCTGCTGGTTTCTTAAATGGATTAACTAATTTAATTAACTTCCAAACTGATGGGGCACTTGCCACTGAATGGTGGTTCCAATTACTTAGAGCCATCGGTTCAGGTGTCTTTACCTTCTTACCAATCTTAGTTGGGATGAATGCTGCCAAAGAATTTAGAGGTACACCAGTTTTAGGGGCAATCGCAGGAATGTTGGCGACTGCAGCTGGTACTTCCGCATCTTTAGGAGCTGAAGGTGTCTTAATGCCAATTACCAATGCGCCATATAATGCGGCAGCAGGAGGTATGATTGCGGCACTCATCGCAGGAGTCTTCTTTGCGATCTTAGAAAGAAACATCCGTAAATGGATGCCAGATTTCTTAACTACTTTCTTCACACCATTAATTACCGTTATTGTTGGTGGTGTCATTATGGTCTTATTACTACAACCAATTGGAGCTTTCTTAACTCAACTAATCTTTGATGGATTACTCTTCTTTTATGAGAAGATGGGTGTGGTTGGAGCTTACTTACTATCTGCTTTATTCTTACCATTAGTTTCGGTAGGTTTACACCAAGCGCTTACTCCAATTCACCAATTATTAAATGATCCTGCTGGAGCCACAGAGGGAATTAACTACTTATTGCCAATTCTAATGATGGCCGGTGGCGGACAAGTTGGTGCTGGATTTGCGTTATATCTTAAATCTAAAAACAGAAAAGTTAAATCTTTAACTCGAGACTCTATGCCAGTTGGTATCTTAGGGATTGGTGAGCCAATGATGTATGCGGTCACTTTACCTTTAGGACGACCATTTATTACAGCTTGTTTAGGAGCTGGATTTGGTGGAGTTGCAGCCAGAATCTTTGAATTAGGGGCTGTCTCTCAAGGAATTTCAGGTTTATTTGGGGCATTCATTGTTCAACCTGGTAATCAAATTAATTTCTACATCGCAATGTTAATTGCCTATATCGGAGGATTTGTTCTAACATGGTTCTTTGGTGTAGACGATAAACGTGCCGACGAAGTTTATAGCTAATACCGAAATAAAGCACCTCAATCGAGGTGCTTTATTTATAGGTATATCTTTGTATTGGCTATTTCATCGGTTTTCTGTAATCGACTTTGAGCAACTTCTCCTTCTTTCTTAATAATCCCTAAATAGATTAAGTCACAAATGATGTTGCTCGCATTTCGTGAAGTAATGGAGAGAGCTCTTAAACTACTCACTTCATCTGGAACTGGTAAGCAATAATCACAGAGATAGCTTAATTCTGAGCCATTATTTTGTGTGATGGCAATAATCTTACTTCCATTTGCTTTGGCGATTTTTGACACTTCAGTTACTTCCTTAGTCAAACCTTTGTAACTAATCGCAATAACGACATCATCTGGCCTTAGATTGTTGGCATTCACAATCTGAGTGTGTGAGTCAGAATAATAGAGAGCACAAAAGCCAATGCGACTTAGTTTCATGGCTAAGTCACGACAGACTAGTGATGAAGCTCCTAAGCCACTTAAATAAATGTTTTTAGAAGACTTAATTAAATCAACAACTTTCTCTAAGGTATTTGTATTAAGTAGATTGAAAGTCATTTTGGTCGTATTTAAATACGACTTTTTCTCTTGATTTATAAAGTCTAAAAATGATCCATCTAAGGCTGGGACACCATCTTGGTACTCTTCATTTTCTTTGCTGACGTCGATCGCTAAATCAAGTTTCAGTTGAGGATAGCCCGTATACCCTATTTTTTTGGCGAATCGGACTATCGTAGAGGCGGAAGTATCGGTTTGTTCTGCTAATTCTTGGACATTCATACTTAAAACTTCGTAAGGGTGTTTTAGTATGTAATCAGCTATGCCTACTTGGCTTCGGTTCAAAGCTTTATAAGCATGTTTAATCTTGGTTAAGCATGCCATATTCTTCCCTCTTTCTATTTTTATTAAATAACTGTTAATAAAATTATACAGTAACTTAAACAGTTTAGGAATAGCGATAATTAAAGTTCATTACAATTAGGAGGTCATATGCAATCTAAATTGATGGAATTAGTTGTCCAAGAGAAGAGAAGTGATTATATTGTTGAAGATTATATCGAAGAGTTAAGGAGTTACTTAGTTAAGTTACCCTATCATGAAATTAGAAGGGAATGTATTAGTGGCTACAATCGGTTTATGAGGGCAAGTTGTATTTCGTCCTTAGATTTTAATTTGAGAGTAAAACCAGGAGACATTGTTTATTGTGACTTTGGCCAGGCCTATATCAATGAGGCTGGGTTTCAACATTTTGGTTTAGTATTAAAACTATTTAGTTATAAAGCGTTTGTTATTCCGATGAGTTCTAATACTCAGACCATTAAAAAAGCTAAGAATTATCCACAGTCAATCGATCATAAAGAACATTTATATTATATTGGAATGCCTGAAGGATTAAATAAACCCTCGGTGTTGTTTTTAAATGATGCGAAGTTTATAAATACTGCACGAATAATTGAAATAAAATCATCGTTAAATATTGATGGTCCACTCTTTCAAGATATTTTGACAGTCTATCAAGATTTGTTTAAAGTATAATGAAAGCGGAGGCAAGTTATGAAGTGGTTATTAGTGTTATTGATTCTTTTAAGTGGATGTACCATTAAGGAAGATCCACAAGAAGAAATTATTGAAGAAGAACCAGAAGTAGTTGAAGAAATCGTCCCAGGTGACTTCAATGACTTTGTTATATTGAGAGAAGGGATTGTTTTCCCAGAGCATGACGTTTATTATCAAGATTACTATTCAAATTCACTTGCTTTTTATAAAGACAATCAATTGAGTGGTTTTTTAGATCCACGAGGCGATGATATTTATCCAGAAGGGTCTATCTGTTCGGTCCATTTGATTAACTTTAATTTTAATGCGATCGATCCACTGAATCCTGCGCAATTAACCATGACCTGCGATGGTTCAAGAAAACTGTATGGCTATGGTGAAGAGATGAAGTCGATTTACTTTGTTGGGGATGCAGAGCCAGACTATCCTTGGGGTTTAAACAATAATCTGAGAATGTTATATGTAACAGAAAATTCGACAATTATTAAAGAAATTGATATACATTCGTATTTAAATAGTGGACAAAATGATCCTTTAATTATTAACAATTATGAACCAGTCAGAAATGGTGGGGTTGTTCCAGTTTATGAATTAAAACAAGAACCTAAATTAATTGATGGTGTCATTGAGTTTGATTTAACAGGCACCGTAGGCTTTGCGACTGGGACATCGTATCGTCCTGATATTTTAGGGACATTAAAATTTGATGGCGTTGGAGCAGACACTTCTTCAAATGGAGAATTAGTAACCATCATTATTGATGGGAAGCTAGGACTAGCTGATCAAAGTGGAAACTTAGTGGTTGAGCCTATTTATGATCCGGTTCATCCTTTATCGACACAAATTTATTCTCCTAATTTCCAAGTGCTTCAAAAGGGTCCAGCCATCTATCAGTTGCCATTAAAGAGTTTTATTAGTGACTATCAATCTAATACTCATTTTGTATCAGAATCGAGCCAAACCTCTAACTTTAGACCTGTTAGAAAAGAGGGGAAAGTTGGATTTTTAGATGAGAAGGGTCAAGAATTAGATACGTTCTATTTTGATGATGCGTTAATTGCCAGTCATAATCGTGCTTGGGTCAAACAAAATGACACATGGTCCATTATTGAGTTAGGTAAAGATATTGGTTATCAACAACAAGAAATAATCAATCGCTTTAATAATGAGCCTGTTGTTAATCAAGAACTGTCTGAGAAATTCTTAAGTGGCGATGTTTGTTTAGATGATCAACAACTGTATCGTGTTACAGCTGAAATTGGTTTATATGTTCGGGATGCAGATAATATGGAGTCTGGAAATTTAGGTGTTCTTAATTTTAATCAGCGTCTCTGTGGGATTGAGAAGGGTGAATGGATTGAGTTTGATTATCAAGGGCAACCTGGATATTTATATAAAGAATATATGGAAATAGTAGAGGTAAATGATGAAGAATAAATTAACTGAACGAGAACTTTTAGATAAAGGGTTTCGAAAGTATTATGGAGAAGAAATTGATGTTTTCTTTAATTTAGATATCTGTCAACATGCTGGAGTTTGTACAAGGACTTTACCAAAGGTGTTTAATCTAAAAAGAAAACCATGGATCCTTCCGGATGCAGAGCCAAAACAAGCAGTGGCTGATATGATTGTGACTTGTCCATCAGGAGCACTTCAATATATTTTTAAGGAAGATGAAGTGAGCTTTAAAGTAACCCAAGAAAAGCGGATTGCTAATAGCGATCAAGAGTATGTGGGAGAACTAAATTATAGAAGAAGAGATGATGATTTAATCCAAATTGAAAATGTCCGTGGTGAAACTGAGAAACATCCAGAGAATAACGATGTTTTGGAGGCTAAATAATAATGAGTATTATTTTTAATCAAATCCTTATTATGGGGATCCTCATTGTGGTTGGGTATTTCTTATATAAATCAAATATGATTGATGCTGAAACCAGCATGAAAATATCGAACTTCTTATTAAAAATCATTATTCCAATAACCATCATTGAATCCTTTATGGTTCCTTTTGATTTAGAGTTACTGAAACAAATTGGGTTGGTCAGTGCTTTAACCTTAGTCATTACGTATGTGATGGCCTTTTTAACTAAGATAATTTTTAAGGAAGATGAAAGAATTGAGCGTTATGCCTGTATCTTTACCAATAAAGGCTTTATTGGTATACCACTCATGCGCGCTATCTTTGGAGTGGAGGCCGTCTCAATTGTTACACCAATTATTGTCATTAGTAATATTATTGCGTGGACATATGGAGTGGATTTACTTTCTGGTAATAAGAAGAAAACCAATATTAGACGTATTTTCACCAATCCTAGTGTCATTGGTTTTGTTGTTGGCTTAATATTCTTCTTTATTCCATTTACTTTACCTTATCCGATTACTCAATCTGTCACTTTGATGGCTTCAATTAATACACCTTTAGCCATGATTGTGATTGGGACTTATTTAGCCCAAGAGGATATTTCATTAGTTCTGACTAATAAAAAAGCCTATAAAGTGAGTTTTATACGCTTAATTTTCTTACCATTAATTGTGATTGGTTTAGTTGGATATCTACCAATTGATCCACTCGTTAAGAATGTCTTTATTATTTCGATGGCCGTTCCTACTGCGGCTAATACAGCGATGTTTGCTCAAATGGCAGGTTCTAACTATAGTTATGGTGCTCAACTGGTTTGTTTAACGACACTATTGAGCGGTTTTACTTTGCCTTTAATTATGTTCATTATTGAGAGCATGTTTTAAATCTCTAAGGTAGATTGCGGCTGATAAAAAGTCTGCTGAGCCACCTGGTGATATCCAACGATCGATGAATTGTTGATTGATTTCATCAAAGTTAGATTTGATTGTTTTATAATCAAATGTCTTAGAAATCGTTTGAATCCATTGTAATCCTTCAAAATCAGCTCGATGTAATACGGTCGTATCTTCTAGATGTTGCATACAACCAAAGAGAAATTCATAGAGGGATTGTTCTGAATTATCAACCATTGAAAATGGATAATCAAAAAGAATAGGGAAACCTAACATGGCTTGGCCACGGATGCCTAAAATGCCATGTTTTTTGTATAGTTGTTGACCATGGCTAAGATCTTGTTGTTGATCGATATTTTTAAAGTCATCTAATAGTGATTGGGATAAGGCGATTATTCGTTTCTTAATGGTTGTTACATCAAAAGTCTCTAATTGAGAAGTTGCTGAAATTAACAATGAAAAAATGAAGTTGGCTCCTTTATGGGTATTGATGCCACCTGTTGCCTCAAACATACTGCGTTCTGCTTTGATTCCTTCTTGTCTTAATTGATTAAACAAATCAGTATCATACTTTTGATGCTTAAGGGTTATTTGTTGATAGTTCTCAAAATGAGGGACTAGGGCATTGGCACTTAAATAAAAGGTTTCGATGTCCATATCATCATGTGCCCCTTGGGAGTTTCTACAAACCAGTCCTGGCTTACAGTCCAGGTTCACCTCTTCTAGGAGGGCTTTTTTAGCTATTTGACTGAGATTTATTTTGTTCATCATGTAAATATCCTAAAATTGCGGAAAGAGAATACTTGAGGTGTTCTTCGACCACGGCTTTAATTTGATCTTCATTACGGTTACGCATAGCTCTAACAATTAATCTATGTTCTTCAATGGCAGTTGCACCTCGAATGGGTGAAGTCATGGCGATAAATCGAAAACGATGGATATATTCTTTTAAGTTGCGAAGTAAGGCTTCAAGTCTTGGCATAGCAGCATAAGTGCTTATTTTATTATTGAATTCTTTAGATAACTCAACTACCTTTTCTGAATCACCTTGTTGATGTGCTAAAGCTGTCTCATCTAATAATTCATTGAGCTCATCAAATTGTTGATTTGTCATATTGGTCATAGCATTAGTAAATGAAAGAGTTTCTAATGCGACTCTAAGTTTATAAACTTCTAAGACATCTTGTTCAGTAACTTTTCTGACCATCGTTCCTAAGTTTTGTTTAGATTCTAGTAAACCTTCAAAGGTTAACTGTTTTATGGCACCACGAATAGGCGTTCTAGAAATATTGAGCGCTTTAGAAAGATGGACTTCATTAAGACGATAACCAAATGGGACACTGCCATTAATAATCCATTCACGCATCCCATCATAAATCGCTTGTTGAATTGGAACTTCTTTGGAAAAATCAATTAATTGTTGTAATTCTTGTAAATAATGATCCATATTCGCTCCTTTATCACATTTGAGAATTGTTAATTATTTCTTCTATTTTATTAATAAGTTGATCAACACTATGTGTTCTTGAACGACCACAAACTTGCGCTTTTTGATCACAAATCAAACATTGTCGAGAGGGTATATTTAAATCTTGTCGTTTAATTGATTCAACGTCACAATCAAATAATCTGCCTAAAGGATGATTCTCTTCAATTTCAACCATTTTTAGTTTCAGATCTTTTGGACTTATCGTATAAACAAAGATGGCTTCTGGACCACCGATGAGATAATCGGCAGTGACTTGGTTAATGCTATTAGTTGGTAATGCTTTTAGACCTTCATTAAAAACAGCTTTAATTGTTTCATTGTTTTTAATTGGTCCTGGGATGTTTAATTTAAAGCTTAAGATTGAATGATGAGGATACTTTTCTTTTAACTGCCTTATTAAGTGAACTCTTTGGTCTCGTTGATGTAAGACTTGTTCTAAAGTTACTTCTTGGCCAACTCTAAGATTCGCTTTGTTCATATTGAAGTGATTGAATTATCTGTTGTCCTTTCTCACTTAAGAAAAATTGGTATGTGGTCTCTGGAACATATGGTTTTGTGGCCAGAATATTATTTTGTGCTAAATAGGCTCTGACTTTTGATGCAGAGATGGTATCATCTTGATTTTCAATGCGTTCGATAATTTCTAATTGTATTTTATCATTAAATTCCTTCATTAACGAATTATTATATATATTAGTCGCAAATGATAAGGGTTCAGACCCAACATATCGCTTTGTAATGCCTAGTGTTGGGGCGATATGATTAACAAAGACTCTTGCGTCTAAGCGTGCTTGAATTTCAGTGACATCCGCATCCTCTCTTAAAAAATAAGAAGGGAAGGTGGCTGCTGAAACAAGATAAGATCCAGTTGGATGGATGTGGACATTGTTTAAATGTCTGGTTCCTTGTTTCACTAAATCAAAGCGAGTTTGAGCATCAAAGGCACTCATCTCTTCACTTAAGACAAACAGATGGACAATATCATTTTCTTTGGATGCTTTTGTGACTAAATGTAAGTGACCAAGAGTAAATGGATTTGCGTTCATGACAATAGCCGCAATCGTGTCGGCTTCAACTTTTTCTTTGGCTAATTTCTTTAAGAAACTATTAAAACCTGTGATGGCTTTTTCCATAAAGACAAGATCATTATCTACTGACTCAATTTTTTTAAAGCCTAAAAACTCAAATGCTTTTTGACTTTGAGGTTTAGTATAGACATAGGTTTGAGGATAACCTTCTTTAAAAATTTGATTATGAAGCAAGGTGATAATTTGATTAAATAGGGCACCTCCTTGGTGATTTGAATCAACCGCAACACACTTAATAACATTATGATGACGGGATGCAGTCGCAATTAATTGATCGTTTTCAAACTCACCATAGGTCTCATCTAATACTTGTTCATGACGAATTCCTTCTTGGTTTAGAAGGTTGATCCATGCTAGTTTGTCTTTTTCGTGTCGCTCAATGTATAGTTTTCTCATAGTTACTCCTTGTTATAAAGATATCATAGTCTTGTTTTTATGAACTGTTTTTAAAGTGTTTTTTAGTCGAAAATCGATTGATGTAAGCCCTTAAGATGGTTATATTAATAACAAAGAAAGGAGACTGATTATGGAATTAATCCAATCAGCAATTGCTGGAACTTTAGAATCCAGTGATGTCCAAGTCATGATTGAACCAGGCGATGATGGTCTCAATATTGAATTAAACTCTAGTGTTTATAAACAATATGGTGATCAAATAATGAGTACAGTTCATGAAGTGTTAGAGAACCTTGAAATTACCGATGCCAATCTAGTGATTAATGACCAAGGTGCATTAGATTGCACCATCAAATCCCGAGTACAAACTGCTGTATTACGTGCTACCAACCAAACTGAAGATTTACCTTGGGGGACAAAATTATGAGAGAACGTGTAAGAAGAACGATGATGTTTCTAAACGCTCAAAGAGCGTCCCTAATCAAAGATGCTTACATATTCAAACCTGATTGTGTCATTTTAGATTTAGAAGATGCGGTCTCTCTTAGTGAAAAAGATTCCGCCCGTGTTCAACTTTATAATACGTTAAAATATGTCGACTATCAAGGTATTGAACGTTGGGTCCGAATTAATCCAGCTACGACTCCATTCTTTAAAGAAGATATTCGTGCTTCAATTGCTGGAGGATGCGAAGGAATTCGTTTACCAATGACTGAAACAGCTGATGAAGTAAAGGAAGTCGATCGCTTAATTACAGAAGCTGAAAAAGAGTTTAACAGAGAAGTTGGCTCAACCATGATTATGGCAGCCTTAGAATCACCATTAGGTGTTCTTAATGCTTATGACATCTGTAAAGCAAGTGATCGAATGATGGGAATTGCCCTAAGTGCTGGTGACTTCACAAGAACAATGAAGGCAACCCGCACTAAAACAGGTGAAGAATTATTTATGGCTCGTTCCATGTTGGTCATTGCCGCAAGAGCTGCGGGAGTTATGGCCTTTGATACTGTCCATACTGACTTAAATGATTTTGATAGTTTAAGAGCAGAGACACAACTAATTAAAAATATGGGCTTCGATGGTAAATCAATTATCTCTCCTCGCCAAATCGAAGTGATCCATGATGTCTTTACACCTTCACAAAAAGAAATTGAACATGCCATTCATATCATTGAGGCAATTAATGAAAGTTCAAAAGAAGGTGTAGGGGTCTTAGTTGTTGATGGACAAATGGTTGATATTGCTCATGTGGAAGGAGCTAGACGAACTTTAGAATTAGCTAAAGTATCCAATGCATATAAAGGGGATTTAGTATGAAAAACAAAATAAATCGTGAGATCCCAGATCAATATCTAACAGATGGACTAGAAGTCTTCCAAGGACAGTTCTATCGAGATAATTATCAATACACTAAAGCAGCACCAAAGATTCGAAGTGATGTACAACCAAGACCCGATAAATTAGTTGGTTCTATTAGAGAAGCCATCGAGAAAGTTGGCCTTAAAGATGGAATGTGCATTAGCTTTCACCATCATTTCAGAAATGGAGACTTTGTCTGTTCGATGGTCTTTGATGTTATTAAAGAATTAGGCATTAAAGATATCTTCCTATGTGCTTCGTCTTTAGGGAAAGCACAAGCATCCATTGTTCCACTTATTGAAGATGGCACAATCACAAGAATTTCATCATCTGGAGTTAGAGATGAAATCGGAGACGCAATCTCTGCAGGGAAACTAAAACATCCTGCCATGATTCGAAGTCATGGTGGACGAGTAAGAGCCATTGAAACAGGCGATGTTCATGTTGATGTTGCCTTCATTGGAGCACCAACCTCAGATGATTATGGGAATGCTTCAGGAAAAGGTGGCAAATCAGATTGTGGTGTCCTTAGTTATGCCGATGTGGATGCACGCTATGCAGATAAAGTCGTTGTCATTACTGACACATTAGTGGATTACCCTAATCATCCATACTCCATTAAAGGTATTGATGTTGACTATGTGGTGGTGGTTGATCAAGTGGGAGATTCAAAGAAAATTGCGGGTAATGCCGTTAGAATGACTAGTGATCCTAGAGAATTAATGATTGCTGAATACGCAGCAAAATGTGTTACCAATACAGAGTGGTTTAAAGATGGATTCTCTTATCAAACAGGAGCCGGTGGACCAAGTTTAGCAGCGACTCAATTCTTAAGAGAAGAAATGGAAAAACAAGACATTAAGATGGGCTTTGCCTTAGGTGGAATCACCTTGCCTATGGTTGATATGCTTAAAGATGGCTACATTAAAGTGATTGCTGATACTCAAGACTTTGATATACCATCCGTAGAGTCAGTTCACCAGACACCAGGTCATTATGAAATAACCACTTCAGAATATGCCAATCCAATGAATAAGGGTGCCTATGTTAATAAGCTAGACTATGTTATTTTAGGTGCTTTAGAAGTTGATACGGACTTTAATGTCAATGTTGTTGTTGGTTCAGATGGAACCATTCAAGGAGCTCCAGGAGGCCATGTTGATACAGCGGCTGGAGCGAAAGTAACTATTATTGTGACACCGCTAGTTAGAGGACGTTTAGCCAGTATTCGAACTTCTGTTACTTCAGTCACAACACCAGGTGAGAGCATTGACATTGTTGTCACAGATTATGGTGTAGCGATAAATCCAAATCGACAAGATTTGATTGACAGTCTATCAAAAACGGATTTACCGTTAGTGTCAATTGAAGAACTTCGCGATCGTGCTTATCAAATTGTTGGTGAACCAACAGAGATTGAATACGATGATCAAGTAGTTGCTTTAGTTGAATACCGTGATGGAACCATTATTGATGTCATTAAGAAAATTAAACAATAATTGGGAAAGGATTTAATTATGACAACTAGAAAAGAATTAAAATTATTTGGAATGCCTTGGTATATTATTCTAGGTGTTCTAGCAGTAGGAATTGTTGGTATTGCCACTGAATTATTAGGGACAGACATGCCAAACACACTACTGGTAATGTTTGTGATTGGGATTCCTCTGTATGAATTAGGGAAACGTATCCCAATATGGAATAAATACATTGGTGGAGGAATTGTCTTAGCCTTCTTAGGGACCTCTGCACTTGTTTATTTCAATGTTCTACCAACAAAATATGTTGAGTCTATTGATGCATTTACCAGTGATGTAAACTTTTTGAACCTATTTATTATCGTACTGATTACTGGCTCGGTTTTATCACTTGATCGTAAGATCTTACTCCGTAGTTTCTTTGGATATATTCCAGCCATTTTAGGTGGATTTATTGGTGCCTTTGTATTAGGATCTGTTGTAGGTCTATTATTTGGTAAAGCACCAACTGATATTGCCCTTAATTATGTACTACCAATTATGGGTGGCGGAAATGGTGGTGGGGCAATCCCATTATCACAAATGTTTGCGGATGTGACAGGAAGAGATTCTAGTGAATACTATCAATTTGCGATTATTATCTTAACGGTTGCCAATATCTTTGCTATTTTAACCGCCGCGTTATTAAATCGTATTGGAGAAATTAAACCAGCATTAACGGGTGATAAAAATACAATTATTCGTAAAGAAATGGCTGATATTGCTCAAGTTGACGAGCCTTATACACCAACATTAGCTGATGTAGCTGCGGGATTAGTCTTAGGGGTTGGCGCATTTGGATTTGGTCTATTAATGAATCAATTGGTTAAATATCTATTTAAATTCTCAGTCCATAACTTAGCTTGGATGATTCTATTTGTTGTTGTTTTAGCAGCAACGGGTGTTATTCCTCAAAACATAAGAGAGGGTGCGAAACGCCTACAATCATTCTTCTCTAAATACTTAGTTATTCTTATTATGGTTGGAGTTGGTGTAGACTTAGATCTTGGTGAATTATTAGCCGCTCTATCATTTAGTAATGTTGTCTTAGCACTAGTCATTGTTATTGGCGCAATCTTAGGTTCAGCCATCGTCGGTTATATGGTTGGATTCTATCCAGTTGACTCTGCTGTTACAGCAGGTTTATGTATGGCCAACCGTGGTGGTTCAGGGGACTTAGCTGTTCTTGGAGCTGCTGATCGAATGAACTTGATGGCTTATGCTCAATTATCGTCTCGTCTTGGTGGTGCGATCATCTTAATCATAGGGTCAATATTATTTAATTTGTTCCTATAAATTAAAGGAGGCTGAGGCCTCCTTCGTGTTATCATAAGAGTAAGTAAAAGGAGGAGACAATGCATACGGTTAAAATAAATGATGTGACAGTACGTGATGGGAACCAGTCTTTATTAGCCACACGGATGGAACATCAAGATATTTTAGAAATTTTGGGGGAAATGGAAAAGGTTGGACTCAACTCCATTGAAGTATGGGGAGGCGCAACCTTTGATAGTGCACTACGATTTTTTAAACGCAGTCCTTGGCAAAACTTAAGAGACATGAAGAAAGTGGCGCCAAAGACACCTCTATCCATGTTATTGAGAGGACAAAACATTGTTGGATATCATCACTATGATAATGATACTTTAGAACGTTTTATTCGTTTAACATTAGAAAATGGTATCGATATAATACGTGTCTTTGATGCACTCAATGACATTGATAATGTTAGAAATGCGATTAAATTTACGAAGAAGCATGGTGGACATTGTCAAGGGGCAATGAGTTATACCATTAGTCCTGTTCATAATGTTGAGTACTTTGTAAATTATGCTAAACAATTAGTTGAATTGGGTGTTGATTCAGTTTGTATCAAAGACATGGCAGGCATCTTACTTCCTGAAGTGGCTTATGAATTAGTCAAACGTTTAAAAGAAGAGATTGATGTCCCAATTAATCTTCACTCTCATGCGACGACTGGTTTATCCACTTTAGTCTTCCAAAAGGCGATTGAAGCAGGGGTTGATATTGTTGATGGAGCGATCAGTCCATTTGCTAATGGGACCTCTCATTTAGCGCTTGAAACAATTGTGGATACAATTAAATTGAGTCAACATGAAAGTCAGGTAGAGTTTGAAGAGCTACAAGATGTGTATGAAGTTGCCAATAATATTGCGACAAAATACATTAATAGTGGACAGTATCCGACTCGAACTTTAATAATTAATCCTAATATCTTAACTTATCAAGTTCCTGGTGGCATGCTCAGTAATTTGATGAGTCAACTAAAAGATCAGGGGGCTAGTGACCGTTTTGAGGAAGTGCTTCGTGAAATTCCAAATGTTCGTAAAGATTTAGGATATCCACCTTTAGTTACACCACTCTCTCAAATGGTGGGGACTCAAGCAGTGTTGAATGTCTTAACCAATACCAAATATAAGATGGTGCCTAAAGAGATTAAGGATTATGCGATGGGGCTCTATGGCGCTTTCCCAGGCGAAGTTAATCAAGAAGTAATTGATCAGATTCTTGAGAATGAGACGATTATTGAAAAGAAACCAATTGAAGAAATTGAACCGGTCTTTGATCAAAAGAAAGAAGAACTTGAGTCAATTATTAAGCGAGAAGCATCGGAAGAGGAAGTAATTTCTTATATCTTGTTCCCGACTAATGCCATTATCGATCAACCAGAAAAACCATCGGTAAAAGAATTTACAATTTATAATCAAGGAGATTTAAGATAATGTTAGGGTATAGATTTATTGATGGAATCTCCATGAGTATATTTTCAATTATTGTTGTCTTCATTGTTTTAATCGTTTTAGCTCTAATTATTGAATGGGTGTCTAAGTTACTCCCTAAGGATAAGGTTGAACAAGAGGTAAAACCACTTATTCATCACCAGGATGATGCTGAAGAACAATTAGTGGCTAGAATTATCGCGGGGATATTAATTCAAAAAGATACATCAAATGATGTGGTTATTAAATCAATTAAGCGAGTGAAATAGAAGGAGAGAATATGGAAAAGTATCGTATTACAATTAATGATAAAGTGTATGAAGTTGAAGTAGAGAAATTAGATGGAGATGTCCAACTGAAAAAATCAGAGCCGACTAAAACATCGGAAGCTAAACCTTCAACTGCTTCTAATGACGTTCTAAATTCACCAATCCAGGGAACGGTCTTAAAAGTATTAGTGAAACCAGGTCAAGAAGTGAAGCGTGGCGAACCAGTTTGTGTGATTGAAGCAATGAAACTTGAAAATGATGTTGTCTCTGAAGTTGATGGAGTGATTGAAGAAGTGCTCATCGATGTTAGACAAGTTGTGGATAGTGGCCAACCATTAGTATCCTATCGAGGATAAGAGTATGTTAGATATCTTATTCGAATTTTTCAAACAAACCGGTTTTTATGCGATGACCTTCCAACAGTTAATCATGATTGTGGTTGCCTGTGGATTGTTGTTTCTAGCCATTAAAAAAGGGTATGAACCCTATTTATTAATACCAATTGCTTTTGGGATGTTACTAGCTAATTTACCATTGGCTGGACTAATGGGTGAGAATGGTTTACTTAGTCATCTCTATCAAGGGGTTAGTCTTGGTATTTTCCCTCCACTGATCTTTTTAGGGGTTGGAGCGGCTACCGACTTTGGTCCACTGATTTCAAATCCTAAGAGTTTAATCTTAGGGGCTGCAGCGCAATTTGGGATTTTCTTCGCATTTTTAGGTGCTTTGTTATTAGGTTTTAATGCGTTAGAAGCAGCTAGTATTGGAATTATTGGTGGTGCTGATGGTCCTACAGCTCTTTATTTAACTTCCTTTTTAGCTCCGCATATGCTAGGTCCAATTGCTGTGGCGGCCTATTCTTATATGGCTTTGGTGCCTGTGATTCAGCCACCTATTATTAAGGCTTTAACCTCTAAAGAAGAGCGACAAATTAAAATGAAACAGACGCGTGAAGTGTCTAAGAATGAAAAGATTTTATTCCCTATTGTGGTTACGATTTTAGTCTCTTTAATTGTTCCAAGTGCTGCGCCATTAATTGGAATGTTGATGTTTGGTAACTTGATAAAAGAGGTGGGAATTGTCCCTAATTTAGTTGAGGTAGCTAAGAATGCGATTATGTATTCTGTGACTATTTTCTTAGGAATGACTGTTGGCGCAACGGCCAATGGTGAGACTTTCTTAAATCCTCAAACTTTGGGTGTTATTTTACTAGGTTTAGTTGCCTTTTCGATTGGTACAGCAACAGGGGTTATATTTGCTAAGATCATGAATAAATTCCTTAAAGAGAAAATTAATCCTATGATTGGTGCGGCGGGAGTTTCGGCAGTGCCAATGGCGGCTAGAGTTGTCCATTTAGAGGGTCAAAAGGAAGATCCTTCCAACTTCTTATTGATGCATGCTATGGGCCCTAATGTTGCGGGTGTTATTGGATCGGCAGTATCAGCAGGGTTATTACTTAGTTTCTTTGGTTAATATTAACAAACATGCACCTAAAATATGTTAAAAAAATATCGAATAATTGACATGGGTGTTCGAGTTTGATACAGTTATAGGGTAATAAGAATGTCTTAGATTTTGTCCTGTGGACTTGATGTGTTGTACTTCTTATTTTCTAGAATTGGAGGTGCGTATTAAATGGAAACAGGTAAAGTAAAATTCTTTAATGCTGAAAAAGGTTTCGGATTCATTACTATGGATAATGGTAAAGATGTCTTCGTACATTATTCAGGAATTATCTCTGACGGATTCAAAACGCTAAATGATGGTGATCGCGTTAGCTTCGATATCGTAACTGAAGATCGTGGCGACAAAGCGGTTAACGTACAAGTAACTGAAGATCAACCTGCTACTCAAGAAGTAACAGAAGATTATTTAGTTGAAGACGTTGAAGAAGAAGTTAGTCTTTAAGAACGAGAGCTCACAGTAATGTGAGCTTTTTTAAAACAAAAATGGAACTGATAGGTTCTATTTTTTGTTCGCTTTCAGTTGAACAAAAGGATACAATAAGAGTAATTAGGTAATATTAGGAGGTCAAATGTCTACAGTAAATGATATCTATGGACACATCGAAATTGATCAAGATGTGAGTTGGGGGGCTAATACCCAAAGAAGTTTAAATAATTTCCCGATTGGGATAGAGAAAATGCCACATGAACTAATTGATGGCTTAATTATTCTCAAGAAAGCCTGTGCTTTGGTGAATAAAGAGAATAAAAGAATTGATAGTGAGATTGCCGATAAGATTGTTTTAGCTTGTGACAAGTTATTAGAAGAGAAGAATTACGACCACTTCCCACTTTCTATCTGGCAGACGGGTAGTGGGACTCAAACGAATATGAATGTTAATGAGGTTATCGCTAATCTTGCTGATAAAGGGAAGATTCATCCGAATGACCATGTTAATAGTGGGCAAAGTTCTAATGATGTTTTTCCTACGGCAATGCATATCACGACGGTGTTGATGATTAAGGAAAGACTAATACCGGTATTGTCTCAACTACTGAAGACAATTGATCAATTAATCGATCAATATGGTGATATTATTAAGACTGGTCGGACTCATCTTCAGGATGCAACCCCAATTTCTTTTGGACAAGAATTAAGTGCATATAAACAGATGTGTGTTGAGGGACTAAATCAACTTGAAGATGGATTGAAGTATCTTCGTAAATTGGCTATTGGCGCAACGGCAGTGGGGACAGGTCTTAATACGACTGAAAACTTTGATAATGAAGTGACTCAACAATTAAATCAATTACTTCATGAACAGTTTGTTGTGAGTGAGAACAAGTTTCATGGGATGAGTAGTAAAGATGGTTTTGTGTTTGTTCATGGCGTGCTCAATGCTATTGCTTCAAATATGATGAAGATGGCGAATGATATTCGACTATTGGCTAGTGGTCCTCGATGTGGACTTGGTGAGATTAATCTTCCTGCTAATGAGGCGGGTAGTTCAATCATGCCAGGTAAAGTGAATCCGACTCAATGTGAGGCCTTAAGTATGGTCTGTGTTCAGGTGTTGGCTAACAATCAGGCGATTACGATTGGGTCATCACAAGGTCATTTTCAACTAAATGCTTATATGCCATTAATCATGTACAATACTTGGCAGTCCATTCGTTTATTATCCGATGCCTTAGATTCTTTTGATAAGCGTTGTTTATCGGGGATTACGGTTAATAAAGAAAAGATGGATGAGAATTTACAAAAGTCGTTAATGACAGCAACTTATCTAAATCGAGAGTTTGGTTATGATGAGACTTCAAAAATAGTGAAACAAGCGTATCAAGAAGATAAAAGTATTAAACAAGTGGTCTTAGAACATCAGTTAATGAGTGAAGTAGAATTTGATAAATTTTTTGATTATGAGAAAATGATAAGACCAATAAAGATATAGTTTTTGGAGAGAAATATGAGTGAGATAAAAGTTAGAATTGAGAAGGACTCATTAGGTGAGGTAGAAGTTCCTATTGATGCCCTTTATGGTGCTCAGAGTGTTCGAGCAATGAATAACTTCCAAATTACAGGACGTCCTGTTAACGATATGATGTACATTTCCTTGGCGCAGGTTAAAAAGGCTTGTGCACTCGCAAACCTTCAGGTAGGAGAGCTTGACCAAGTACGTTGTGACGCAATAGTGAAAGCTTGTGATGAGATTATTACGGGGAAATTTAAAGATGAATTTGTGACCGATGCGATTCAGGGAGGTGCTGGGACATCCATTAATATGAATGTTAATGAAATTATCTCGAATCGTGCTGCTCAAATCTTAAATAAACCGATTGGAGTTTACGATTTTATTCATCCTAATGATCATGTCAATAGGGCACAGTCTACTAATGACATTATTCCAACTGCTGGTAAATTAACAGTGCTAAATCTTGGGAAATTATTATTGGATGAAATGGAGTTATTAGCTGAGACTTTCCATAAGAAAGCCTTAGAGTTTAGTCCAATTATTAAGGTGGGTCGTACCCATCTTCAAGATGCGGTATTAATTTCTATGGGACAAGTCTTTCATAGTTATGAGTCGGTTTTAATTCGTGATATTCATCGTTTAAAACAAGCTTTCGTTGAGATGCAAGTTATCAACTTAGGGGCGACTGCTGTAGGAACTGGAATTAACTCAGTGGTGGGTTATCGTGAAAGAGCGGTTGAAAATCTGAGCCGAATTACCGGAAAATCATTTGTTAGTGCGGAAGACTTAGTTGATGCTACCAAACATGTCGATGGATTCGCTCATGTGCACGGTGTCTTAAAAACAGTCGCGATTGGACTATCTCGTATTTGTAATGATATTCGTATGATGGCCTCTGGTCCTAGAGTTGGTTTTAATGAGATTATCTTACCGGAAAGACAACCGGGTAGTTCGATCATGCCAGGCAAGGTCAATCCTGTTATTCCAGAGGTAGTTAACCAAGTATGTTTCCAAGTAATTGGAAATGACACGACTGTCACCATGGCTGCTGAAGCGGGACAAATGGAGCTTAATGTGTTTGAGCCTGTCTTATTTTATAACTTGTTTGAATCGTTAGAGATTCTTAGACATGCGTTGATGACTTTAAGAACACATGCCATTGAAGATATTAAAGTTAATGAAGCTCGTGTTAAGGAAAATGTAGAACATTCTTTAGCGATGTCGACCGCTTTAGTTAAACACTTAGGTTATTCCAAGGTGTCTGAAATCACTAAACAAGCTTTAAAGGAAAATAAATCAATTCGGACTATCGTCTTGGAACAAAATCTAATGACAGAACAAGAGGTTGATGAAGCCTTAAGACCTGAATCAATGATACACCCTAGATAATCAGGGTGTATTTTTCTAATTTGGTATGATGTACTAACAAAGAAGAAGTTTCTATGAAAAAGATAATCTATCTGTTAGCATTCATCCTTGTTTTAGTGGGATGTCAAAACCAAGAAGATACCTCTGGGGTTGTTCTTAGCTTAAAAGAAGGACAAGAAATTAAACAGGGACCGATCACATTTGTTTTTGAGAACCACAGTGATACTGAAGTTGGATATGGTCGTCCGTTTGAATTATATGATCATAATGACCAACTGATTAATCTTAAGGATGGTGTAGAAACAACCTTAGAACTTTACCATTTATTGCCAAATGAGTCGGGCGAGATTGAAGCTGATTTAAATAATCTATATGACCCATTAGAGGAGGGTGACTATTACATTCTGTATCCTCTTTATGATATCGAATCTAATGAAACAGCTGATACAACTCGTGTTGACTTTAAGTTAGTAAAATAGAATCCGTAATGGATTCTATTTTT
>CAYFSJ010000021.1:0-25471 GCA_964345765.1 uncultured Erysipelothrix sp. | reverse complement strand
CGACGGGACTTGAACCCGCGAATGCCGGAGCCACAACCCGGTGCGTTAACCAACTTCGCCACGATCACCATTTATTAGTGCTTATCTATAATACATCATTTCAATTATTATGTAAAGCGTTATTTTAAAAATGTGAAATTTTGTTAAGGAATCTATAAATCGTTATTAGAGTATTGATATATTTTTAAGTCAATATCATGTTTATATTTTTGATAATAAAAGACAATTTTATTTCTTTTAACTATGTATTCTTTATGATATTATTAGTAAGAAAGTAGGAGGTATTCAATGCGAAAAGAAATTTATGCTGCCTTGCAAATCGCTAGTCATGAAATAAGAATCTTAGTCGGTGAACACCACAACAATCGATTGCATATCTTAAAAGTTGAACGAGTAGCTCATACTGGAATTCAAAACAATGAAATTGTTGCACCTGAATCTATTATAGATGCCATTCAGAAAGCGATTATTAATATCGAAAAGAATGTCAAAATAAAAGTTTCGCGTGTATTATTAGTTATCCCTAGTATTAATCTAGATCGTGTTAAACGATCTGTTCACTCGGATGTTAAAGATCCATTGAATCGAATTCTTAGAGAAAATATAGTTCAGATTTATCAATCAGCCTATAACCAAAAACCAATTGAGAATAGAGAACTTATTAATGCATTGATCTATCAATATAAAGTCAATGGAGTCTACCTTAAGAAACCTCCAATTAATGAGAAATCAAGTCGTGTTTTAGCTGAAGTTGATTTGTATTATGTTAATCGTAAAATTGTTTACCAATTAGCTTCAATCGTTGAACAAGCCAATCTTCAAATTTTAGATGTATGTGTCGATCAGATTGGAATTGCTAAAGAAGCATCCTTGTTAGATTATAACAATGAAAACTATATTGTTGTTATTGATATTGAAAGACAATCAACCACACTTGGCTTAATCTATAAAGGTCGACTCTTACATAGTGATATATTAGATATTCAAGTGGGAGAGTGGATTGATCATATTTCTGAAAGTTTCAAAATCCCATACGATATCTCGGCTAAGCTTATGTTAAACAATGTCGATTTGGATAATCAAAACCCTGGTAAAGAACCAATTTGTTTATGGTCTAGAGAGAAGAAATCATATACTTGCTCTCAAAATGATTTAATGGAATTACTTGAAGAAGATATCAATCAAGCAATCACAAACATTAAAGAAGCTTGTCAAGAAATCATAGAAGCTGGACCAACCGAGTTTGTGGTGGTTGGTGAGGGATCCATGATTAAAGGATTACAAGCTCGATTACATAAAGAAACCAAACAAGATGTAAGAACTTATTTACCATCGACCTTAGGTGCAAGAGATGGGGCTCTAGTTGCTTTATTGGGCACATTCTATAATCACATTGATATGAGGCAGTGGCAAAAAGCGCCAAGTGCTCAACCTCAAGTACAAAATGAACCTAAAGTTGCGCCTAAAGTTAAAAATGAAGTCAAAATGACCAATCGATTAAAGAAAATATTAAATCAATCTCAAATGGAGGATAATTAAATGAGTAACAACTACGAAAAGTATGAGCAAGTCGCCAAGATTAAAGTATTTGGTATTGGTGGAGCTGGAAACAACGCAATTAACCGCATGGTTGATGAGGGGCTACAAGGCGTCGAATTCTATGTCGCTAACACGGACTTACAAGTTTTAAATGTCTCTTTAGTCAAAAATAAACTTGTCCTAGGTGATGATGGCTTAGGAGCAGGAGGAAATCCTGATAATGGACGTAAAGCGGCACAAGATAGTGAAAATGAAATTCGTGAAGCCGTAAGAGATGCAGATATGATCTTCATTACTGCAGGTCTTGGTGGAGGAACTGGGACTGGTGCAGCACCATTATTTGCTAAATTAGCCAAAGAAGCGGGTGCTTTAACGGTTGCGATTGTTACAAAACCATTTAATTTTGAAGGATCTCGTCGTATGAAACAAGCTGATGACGGACTGGAAGAATTAAAGAAATATACTGACTCATTAATTGTTGTTTCCAACAATAACTTACTTGAAGTCATTGGTCGTATTCCATTTAGAGAAGCATTTAAAGAAGCAGATAATGTCTTACGTCAAGGTGTTCAAACTATTACAGATTTAATTGCTGTACCAGCGCTAATCAACTTAGACTTTGCTGATGTTAAATCGGTCATGGCTGACCAAGGGTCCGCATTAATTGGTATTGGTATGGCTAGTGGTGAAAACAAAGCAACTGAAGCTGCTGAAAATGCGATTACATCACCATTACTTGAGTCTCAAATTGAAGGGGCTTCAAAAGCAATCGTTAACGTTACTGGTGGAGAAAGCATTACCATGTATGACGCAAATGATGCGGTTGAATATATTCGTGAAACTGCGGGTCGTGATATTGATATTATCTTTGGGGTTGCTATTAATGAACAACTCGGAGATTCAATTATCG
The DNA here is from genome assembly GCA_964345765.1 of uncultured Erysipelothrix sp. Taxonomy (GTDB): domain Bacteria; phylum Bacillota_I; class Bacilli_A; order Erysipelotrichales; family Erysipelotrichaceae; genus DUUI01. Next base: position 23,022 of record CAYFSJ010000021.1, on the reverse strand, counting down.
TAACTGTTATTGCGACTGGATTTGAAGAACCAATTGAAGCTGAACAACAAACGGTTGGATTTAGAACTCAACCAAAAATGGCTGAAACTCAACCACAAGTAACACCAAGTTTTGATGATTCAGAAGTTGATGAAGAAGATGAGGATAATTCAATCCCTGACTTCTTTAGAAGAAGATAATGACTAGGCCAAGGCTAAACACCTTGGCTTTTATTTTGGCATCTTAGTTTAGATATTGATGGACTCATTTATATAAAGTTCTTATGGTTCATAGTTACAATTAGTTAATATTAAAAAATTGATATTATTTATTTAAGAATACTTAGGAGAAAAGGAGTAAGAAGTGTATCAATAGAAAAGGAGGTGTCATATGTCAACTGCAGTAATGGCGGTAGGAATAGCAGCAGGAGTTGCAGCCATCTATAAGATGCTAACGTCTAGTTCAGGTTCTTTATCCGTATTTACTTTCAGAATGCAATGGGGTAAATGAGAATAAAAGAAATGCCACTGGATTTACGACCGCGTGAAAAAGCATTAATGATTGGTGTTGATAAATTAAGTGACCATGAATTATTAATGTTAGTTTTACGACATGGAAATGCTCAGATGCCAGTCTCTCAAATAGCTCATAATGTTTTAATTAAATCTCAAAATCTTCGGTTATTAAGTTCGATGAGTTTAGATGATTTGATGAAAATTGATGGGATAAAGAAAGCCAAAGCACTTGAGATTAAAGCCATTTTAGAATTGAGTAAGCGAATTGGTCGATCTCAAATCCAAAATTTGAATGTTATGGAAAACTCAAAATCAGTGATTCACTGGTTACAAAATGAAATAGGACATGAAAGCCAAGAATGTTTCTTAGTTATTTACTTGAATGTCGCAAATCATATTATTCATTATGAAATCATCTTTAAAGGAACTCTAGACCGTTCATTAGTTCATCCTCGAGAGATTTTCAATGTTGCGATTAAACATTCAGCATCCTCAATCATTGCCGTCCATAATCACCCAGGAGGGACTTTAGTCCCAAGTGATATGGATTTAGTCGTCACAAATTCACTTGTTGATGCAGGCAGATTATTAGGAATCAATGTTTTAGATCATGTGATTGTCACCAAGAATGGGTATCATTCGATTTTACATCAGCTGACACATGCGGAGTAGCTTTACTCCGCTTTTAATCTCTTCAATAACAAGGTATAATATCTATGGAGATTTTATGCAAAAAAGTAGTCGATTTTCTAAATTTTTAAAAATAGTCTTAGGGTTAAGCATCTTCTTAACTCTATTTTTTCAACTCATAAAACCAACTCGTCTATACCAAAATTTAGACCAATCTTTTTTTACGGTTTCATCCTACTTAAGATATGTTTTATTTCAATCACCAGTTGATACCATCAAAGATGGAGTCAATGGGTTTTTTTCTTTACAAAATGTGCATTCAGAAAACTTAACACTTCGAAATCAACTTTTAGAAGTCCATCAACTTCAAACACGTCTGATTGAAGCAAATAAGGAAAACCAAGAATTAAAAGATTTATTAGGACTTCAAAAAACGATGTCTGAAGCAAAGTTTGTTAATGCGAACGTTATTGAAAGAACATCGACTAGTTTTTCTAATAATCTGTTATTAAATAAAGGAAAGAATGATGGGATTGATTTATATATGGCAGTCATTACACCACAAGGTTTAATTGGTCAAATCTCAGAAGTAAGTGACAACACTGCCATTGTTACCTTATTAACTTCCCAAGAAGGGAATAACCAGTTTGCGGTTAAGATTCAATTAGATAATGAAAATGGAGTTGAAGCTTTACTCAGTTCATATAATATCAATACTCAAATGGTTGAAGTCAATCTATTGGACTCAACCCAAGAAGTTTTACCAGGCATGCAAGTCATTACTTCTGGATTAGGAGAGATCATCCCTAGTGGCTTATTGGTGGGTGAAGTGGTTACGGTCACTCAATCAGAAGCAACCTTATCCATTCATTTAGAAGTAAAACCTGCCGCATCTTTTGCCAATATTAATGCGGTGATGGTGGTAAGTAAACCATGAGTCAATTTTTTATTCGATATGGATTATTATTTATTGGGATTATTTTAGACTTTATAATAAAGCCTTTTTTACCAAGTACTTTTGGTTATCAAAGTTTTATTTTTGAATCATTATTTTCTGTCATTGCGTTGTTATTAGTCACTCGCCATATGCCACTATCAAAGAAAATAGTGGTGTCACTAATTTTTGGATTGTTTGTTGAGATTAATACTTTTAATTCAAATTTAATACCCCTAATTAGTATTTTTTGTATCGTTTTAATCAGTCATGTAACCTGGGAATTAGGTGGGAACTTATTCTTAGAAAAGGCCATTCATTTATTTGTCCTAATCTCTGGTTATTTGTTTATAAAATTTGTCTTTGGTCATCTATTTGGGATGACTAATGCCAGTTTAATTAATTACATTACTTATGAGTATATTTTAACGATATTAATGAATATAGTAGCCATTGTTATTCTATTAGTTTTTGAATCACAATTATTTGATTTTCAAACACAGCGCGAAAGAATTCGTCGACGCCGTGAACATATATCAATGTTAGATTAGAGAGGGAGAAGATATGGAAAAAGTATTATTAATCGATGGTAATTCTTTAATTTTCAGAGCATATTATGCGACGATGAGACAAAGAATGACATCAAAGAGTGGGCAACCAACCAATGCCGTTTATGGTTTTTCAAACATGTTAACTAAAGCCATGAGCTATATTCAACCGGATTATGCCTTAGTTGCTTTTGATACAGCCAAGAAAACATTTCGTCATGAAAAGTTTAAAGATTATAAAGGAACTCGAAAACCTGTAGATGAAGATTTAATTTCTCAATTTCCTATTGTTCGAGAATTTTTAAGTCATTACCCATTATATTTTACAGAAATTGAAGGTTTTGAAGCTGATGATATTATAGGGACTTTATCAAAGAAATTCGAAGGGATGAAAAAAGTCATCTTAACCTCAGATAAAGATATGTTACAACTGATTAAAGAAGATACCTCCGTATTACTGATGAAAAAGGGTATCACCGAAATGCAAGAAGTCACCTTAGAAGTATTAAAAGAAGAGTTTAATCTAGAGCCTGATCAAGTGAAAGACTTAAAAGGTCTAATGGGTGATTCTTCCGACAATATTCCAGGTGTTGCGGGTGTGGGCGAAAAGACTGCCATGAATCTGTTAACGCAATATCATGACTTAGATAAGATTTATAAAAACATCGATTCAGTTAAGGGTAAATTAAAAGAAAAATTAATCACTCAAAAAGAAGTTGCTTATCTTTCTAAAGAATTAGCAACGATTCATACTGAAATACCAATTGAAATCAATTTGGATCAATATTCCATTGAACAAGATCAAGCGCTTATTTCTAAGTTTTATCGTAAATATGATATGAACTCCTTATTGAAGAAAATTGAGATTGAGCCTGATGAAAAACAAGAAGCTTCTCAGTTATTAAATTTCGACCAAAGTTTTGTAAAGGACGATGTGATTATCGCTCCGATAGTCAAAGAGAATCAAGGTTTTCATGTCGTTGTCGATGGATATTTAGTCTCAGATTCAAAACATGTTTCATTTATTGATTCTTTATCAGCCAAAGAAGATGCTGCCTTTAAGAATCTAATTGAGGGTAATTATTCTAAGAAGGGGATTGATTCAAAAAATCTGTATCATGCTCTTAAGAAAGATGGTTTTGAAATCAATAGTTTTACGGATGATTTATTAATCTTAGCTTATTTAGTGGACTCAACCATTTCATCTCTTGATAAACTTAAAGATAAACATGATCTATGGCAGCATCAATTAGAGCCATTAGCTCAGCAAGTTCAATTTATTGTAGATTCTCATCAATTATTTGAAGACTATCACCAAAGTCTACAAGAATATGAACTAGTTGATTTATATGAAGACATTGAATTTCCACTCTTAGAAGTTTTAGTGGAAATGGAACGCATCGGAATCAAAGTAGATAAAGATGCTTTAGAAGAATTAGCTTTAGAAACTCATAAACAAGTTGATGCCTTATCACAAGAGATTTATCAATTAGCAGAGAAAGAATTTAATATCAATTCACCTAAACAATTAGGCGTTGTTCTTTTTGATGAGTTAGGTTTAAAAACAGGCAAGAAACGCTCAACAGCCGTAGATGTGTTAGAAAAGTTAGTTGATGAGCATCCAATTGTGCCAAAGATTTTAGAGTATCGTAAATACCAAAAATTCTTAAGCACCTATGCTGATGGCCTTCAAAAATATGTTGGTGAAGATGGAAGAATCCATACCAATTATTCACAGTCTGCTGCTCAAACTGGTCGCTTAAGTTCGCTAGATCCTAACTTACAAAATATTTCAGTTCGAAATGAAGAAACACGTATTGTCAGAAAAGTGTTTGTGGCCGATGAAGGCTATTCTCTATTAAGTTGTGACTATTCTCAAATTGAACTAAGAGTTTTAGCACATATGGCTGATGAACCAGAAATGATTGAAGCCTTTAACAATAAATTAGATATTCATACTAAGACGGCCCGTGAAATCTTTAATTTAGAGGATGATCAAGAAGTTACTTCGCTAATGCGTCGACAAGCCAAAGCCGTTAACTTTGGGATTGTCTATGGTATCTCTGATTTTGGATTGTCACAACAACTGGATATTGCTCCTAAAAAAGCGGGAGAATTCATAAAGAATTATCTTGATACCTTTAGTGGGATTCAAACTTATATGGATGAAATTGTTGAGTTTTGTGAGCAACATGGCTATGTTAAAACTTTATTTAATCGACGTCGTCAAATGAGTGAGATTCATTCTAAGAATTTTGTGATTAGAGATCGTGCCAAACGTGCAGCAATGAACTCACCAATTCAAGGAACTGCGGCTGATTTAATTAAGATGGCCATGATTAAAGTTCATGATAATTTAATTAAGATGAAAGCCAAGAGTCGTCTAATTCTTCAAGTTCATGATGAATTGTTAGTCTTAGTACATCATGATGAAATTGAGGAAGTGAAACAAATGGTCATTGAAACAATGGATAATATAGCACCATTAAAAGTGGACTTAGAAGTTTCTAGTGATGTTGGCCAAACTTGGTATGAGGTATAGAGATGCCTGAAGGACCAGAAGTTCAAACGGTTGTTTCAACCTTAGAAAAACAAATAAAAGGTAATACTATTACTGGAGTGCATATTTATTACCCAAGAATTATTGAGAATGACAACAAACAATTTTTTGTAGACAATTTGATGGGCAATCAATTTATTGAGTTTCATCGGTTTGGTAAATTCTTAGTCTTAGGTTTACAAAAAGGATACTTAATCATTCATTTAAGAATGGAAGGAAAGTTCTATATTGATACCAATCCTGATATCGATAAACATACCCATGTTGTCTTTGAACTGGATGATGGACGATATTTGAAATATCATGATGTTCGTAAGTTTGGTCGATTATCGTATGTTTTAGAATTAACGACTCATCCTGGTTTAAATAAATTGGGTTTGGATGTTTTAGATCCAAAATTAACGAAATCTGTTTTATTTAATCGTATAAAAAATAGAACGATTCCCATAAAACAAGCGTTATTAGATCAAAGCATTGTGAGTGGAATTGGTAATATTTATGCCAATGAAATCTGTTTTGATGCTAAAATACATCCATCTACCCCATGTTATGAACTTTCTTTATATAAAGTAGATAAAATATTAAAGAGTTCAAGAAAAATCATTGAAGAAGCTATTGAGATGGGTGGAACAACGATTCGATCGTACACTTCTTCATTAAATGTTCATGGACGCTTTGACCAAAAACTAATGGTCCATCAACAGTCCACCTGCAAGATTTGTCTAAGTGACATCGAGAAAATATTTATTAATAAACGAGGAACCTATTTTTGTCCAAAATGTCAGAAACAAAAAAAATCGCCATCACAGGCTCAATCGCTTCAGGAAAATCATCAGTCTTAGCATATTTAAAAGAAAGAGGATTTAGTGTTTTTAGTGCGGATGAAATGGTACACCAGCTCTATCAACACGATCAAGACTTGATTACTGAGATTGCATCCTATACAGAGTTTGATATTTTAGATAACAACCAAATTGATAAACAAAAACTTTCAGAGGTTTTCTTTAACGACAAAGAGTTAAAACAAAAGGTTGAGAAATTAGTGCATCAGAAAGTGTATGACCAAATCTTTAAACTCGATGAACCAGGTGTGCTCTTTATTGAGATCCCACTCTTATTTGAAACTCAAATGGAAGATTATTTTGATGAAATCCTATTTGTGACTACTAGTAAAAAACAACAACTTAAACGGGTTGTTGAAAATCGAAACATGTCACAACAACAATTACAACAACGTCTGGATGCCCAACTAAGTGTGGCTTATAAGATGAGTCAATCTGATGTTATTTTCTATAATGATTCAACCTTAGAAGACTTATACCAACAAATTGATCTGTATTTAAGAAGGAGGAACTATGATACTTGGTAATATGAAATTATTGTTAGCTGGCATCAACGGATTGACTAGTAAACAAAATCATGTCCTAAATTTATTATATGGACCTCTTTTACATCCACTCGCTTATAAGCTGTATCATCTGTTAATTAGCTTCAATGATATTGTCTTATATGCTGATTATGCGATGGTAGCAGATATTTTAGATTGTGATTTAGAAGAGTTAGAAGCGGCTCGAATTAATTGTGAGAAGTTAGGTTTAATGCGGACTTATCACCAACAAAATCATCACCAAATTGAATTGATTGAACCAAAATCTGTTCAAGATTTTCTTCAAAATGAATTGTTTGGTCGCTTATATATCAAAGAATGTGGCCCGACTCAACTCAAATTAGTCAGTTCAATGATTAAGGAGAATACGCTCAATACTGATTTTGATGAAATTAGCGCTTCGATTTCAATGAAAGAATTAAGTGGCTATTCTCAAGAGCTTGAACAAGAATATCGTCAAGAAATCAAATCGATAAGTCGTTCTAAATTTGATTTAGATATCTTTTTAGCTAATACCAATGAGGTGTTATTTCCAAAAAGTGTGCGAACTCAAGAGAACTTAGATTTAATCTCATCATTGGCTCAACAATATCAATTAACCAATGATCAATTAAGAATGTATGTGGCTAAAGCGATGAATAAAGCGGGAACCAAGTTGAATGTGAATCATTTAAAGGAATTAGCGGGAAGTCAATTAATAAAGATTACCTCTGAAGATTCCAACCCGCTGAAATGGAGTACCCCAGAATTTCTTCAATCAAAAATGGGGGATGTACCGGTTTTAGAGTCTAACTTGAGCACTATAGACTATTTAAGAGAGAAGTATCGTTTTAATGATCAAGTCTTAAATGTATTGATTGATTATGCTTTGACCAATAACAAAGGAATTTTGGCTAGAAAATACTTAGATTTGCTTGCTTCTGCGATGCATCTAAATAAGGTCAAAACCTTAGAAGATGCGATCAATCATTTTGCCTTTAACCATAAACCTAAATCAAAACAAGTGAAATCGGTCATTGAATTTGTCGATTACAATGATAAAACACAAGAGTCTGAGTCAAAACAGGAAGACTTAGCAGATATCTTAAAGGAGTTTGATGAATAATGGATAAAATGAGTGAACACTTAGATGCGAACAATTCAGCTGAGTTTAATAAAACAAAACTAAAAAATGAGTTGATATCGGATCCAAATATTTCAAAGGTCATTGAGGAATTAAAGCTTGATGATGAATGCATCGAATCAAACTTAACACCACTGCTTCAATATCAACGTTTTTTGATGAAAGATCCTAGTTTACCAACTGGTTTATTAAACAAAGATTATGATGTCAAAGTAGTGAATGAACAAGGGGTATTAAGGGTTGATTATCAGCTAAAACAAGAATTGATTGAACTAAGAGAAAAGAATGCGTTTTTAGATAACTTTTGGATAAACCATCAGTCAGATCAACTCAAACAAATAACCAAGGATACAATTGAGTTCAATCACTATCGAGATTTATCTGGCATTAAAAATGTGATGAAAATGAAAATCAGTGATCGACGTGGTTTTTATCTTTATGGCTCAGTAGGGGTTGGTAAGACCTACTTATTAGCCTTTAAAGCCAATCAGTTTGCTAGAGCGGGACATAAGATTTGTTTTGTTAACTATAATCGTTTATTAAATGAATTAAAACAAACTTTTAGTCAAAAAGATGATGATTACTTTAATCAACTTATGTTTAAGTTAAAGAACTGTGATTTCTTAGTCTTAGATGATTTAGGGGCTGAATCAGTTACTTCTTGGTCTAGAGATGAGATTTTATTTCAAATTCTTGATTATCGGATGGACAATGATAAATTAACATGCTTTACATCGAATTTTAATGAATCACAACTGTATCAACATTTTTCTAAAGTTGGACAAGTCATCGATGAAGTGGGTGTTGTGCGTTTGATGGAAAGAATAAATGTTTTAAGTGAATTTGTTTTAATTACTTCAAATGAAAATAGTTTAAGAAGGGCTCAACTAAAATAGCCCTTTTCATTTGTTATCATACAAATATGAGTGTAAATTTGGTAGAATAATTAAGGGAGAGGACCTTATGAAAAAAATAGGAGTTTTAACGTCTGGTGGTGACTCACCAGGAATGAATGCGGCCATACGTGCGGTGGTCAGAGCAGCAACTGCTCGAGGCTACGAAGTTTATGGCATTTATGATGGATACCAAGGTTTAGTTGAAAACCGAATGGTATTACTAAATCGAAAGTCAGTCTCAGATATGACGAGTAAAGGTGGGACCATGTTAGGTTCAGCTAGACTTCCAGAATTTAAAGAAGAAGAAGTTCAAGATAAAGCAGTTCAAATCTTAAAATCAAGAGGCATCGATGGTTTGGTTGTTATTGGTGGTGATGGGACTTACAAGGGAGCTCAAGCTTTAAGTCAAAAAGGGATTGCCTGTATGGCATTACCGGGAACCATTGATAATGATATAGACTGTACAGAATACACCATTGGTTTTGATACAGCACTTCAAACAATTATTGAAAACGTAGATAAACTTAGAGATACCTCTAGTTCACATCATCGTTGTTCAGTGGTGGAAGTGATGGGACGCCATTGTGGTGATTTAGCACTCTTTTCTGGAATTACAACAGGAGCAGAAATCATCATTACTCCTGATACAGGATTTGACTTGGATGAAATTATTGAGCGGTTGAAATATTATGATCAAGTGAAACAAAAGAATCATGCGATTGTGATTATTTCTGAAAATTTAACCGATGTTGAGACATTGGCGAAGGCCATCTCAGAAAAAACAGGATTCTCTGGACGGGCAACTGTCTTAGGGCATATCCAACGTGGAGGATCACCAACAGGAATGGATCGTCTGCTTGCCACTCAAATGGCTGATAAAGCAGTAGAGCGTATTTCTGAAGGATATAGTGGCGAATGTATTTGTCTTCAAGCCAACAAGATTGTGGCTGTGGATATTGATGAAGCATTAAATATGCCAACAAGAAACAGATTAGACCTAGTTAATCTACACCATCGACTAGTATAAGGAGGAAAGTATGGAGAAGAAAACTAAAATTGTTTGTACTTTAGGACCAGCAACCAATAACACCGATATGATATTGAAGCTGGCTCAAAGAGGAATGAATATTGTTAGACTGAATTTCTCACATGGAGATCAAGGTCAACATACCGAAAATATTCAAAAGATTCGTGAGGTAAGCGATTCATCTGGATACTTACTTGCAATTATGGCGGATACCAAAGGGCCTGAAATTCGTGTGGGAGACATGGAAAATGGGGCAGTCGAATTCAAAACTGGCGATGAAGTTAAAGTCGTTAAAGAACATGTCTTAGGAAATCGTGAACGTTTCACAATCTTAGTTCCTGAATTATTTGACGATGTTAGCCAAGGCGACACCTTATTAATTGATGATGGAAAAGTTAGATTAACAATCTTAGAAAATAACAATGATGGTGAATTACACTGTCGTGTTGAAAACTTTGGGGTGATTAAAACTCGTAAAGGGGTTAATGTTCCTAATGTTAAATTATCAATGCCTTTTATTTCAGAAAAAGATGATTCTGATATTCGCTTTGCTTGTCAACAACGCCTAGACTTTATTGCGGCTTCATTTGTTAGACGTGCACAAGACATTCATGAAATCAGAAAAATTTGTGAAGAAGAAGGACATCCAAAGATTCAAATTATCCCGAAAATTGAAAACCAAGAAGGATTTGAAAACTTAGATGAAATCTTAGAAGCATCCGATGGTGTGATGGTTGCTCGTGGTGACTTAGGAGTTGAGATTTCACTTCAATTAGTACCTATCTATCAAAAGAAAATGATTGCGAGAGCCAACGAATTAGGAAAACCTGTTATTACTGCGACCCATATGCTTGAATCGATGATGACAACCCCACGCCCAACACGTGCAGAAGCCAGTGATGTGGCTAATGCGATTCTAGATGGATCAGATGCCATTATGACCTCTGGTGAGACGGCAGCAGGTTCTTATCCACTTGAAACAGTGGAGACCATGAATACGATAGCGACAACCATTGAAGAGATTATTCCTTATGAATTAAATCTTAGTCGTGCGAAATTATCGTCTAATGAAACGATTCAAGATTCCATTGGTATTTCAGTGGCAGATACGTCTTTACAACTTCAAAAGGTAAAAGCGATTGTGGCCTTTACTCAATCAGGGGCTACAGCACGACGAATTTCCAAGTATAGACCTCCAGTGCCTATACTAGCGGTAACCTTCACGGACGAGGTACAACGTTCATTATCAAGTTATTGGGGAGTGATTCCGATTAAGAGTGATATTCAAAATAATATGTACAATGATGATGAATTAGCGAGTATTATTGCGAAATCATATGGTATTGAACCAGGACAATTTGTCATTATTACAGCTGGTTATCCAACAGGCGTTGGTACTGCGAATATGATGAAAATTATAGAAGTAAGGTAGGTTAAAGATGAAAACATATTTAGGGATTGATTTGGGTGGGACCAATGTCAGAGTCGCTAAAATAACTCAAGAGGGTGAAATTCTTCAAATTGTGAAGGGACCTTCTTATGGATTAGAAGATGCTGATAAAATTGTAAACAATATTATTAATCTGATTAAACAAATTGACCATTTAGAAGAAGTTGATTCAATTGGATTAGGGGTGCCTGGTCCAGTGGATCAAAAAAATGGTTGGATGAATATGGCGTCCAATATTCCTTCTCTTGGTAAATATCCGTTAGTTAAGAAATTAGAGGAAACGTTTAATCTTCCAGTAGCCATGGATAATGATGCGAATGTCGCTTGTTTGGCAGAAGCTTATTTTGGTCAAGGAAAAGATAAAGAGATTGTTGTTTATGTCACTCACTCAACAGGAATTGGTTGTGGAATTTGTATTAATAAGAAAACCATTTCTGGATCGCATGGATATGCGGGTGAAATAGGAAATATTATTGTGAAGCCAGATGGCCAACCGTATAATCATTTAAATGTGGGTGCGGTTGAAAATGAAGCTTCTGGAACTCATATTGTTAGAAAAGCGAGAAATCGCATTGATCAAAATATTGAACATGCGGGTCAAGTCTTTGAATTAGCCCAAAGTGGGAACAAAGACGCACAAGAAATAATTGATCAAATGATTAAAGACTTTGCGATGGCACTAGCGAATGTTGGCCATGTCTTAGACCCTGATATCTTCATAATTGGTGGTGGTGTAACGAAGTCAGCAGAATACTATTTTGACAAGTTAATTGAGACCTATCAATCAATGGTCCACCAAGGCATGAAGGATGTTGAGATTAAAGTGGCTCAATTGGATGAGCCTGGTTTAATTGGTGCGGCTATGTTGCCTCAAACGAAAGGAAATGAATAAATGACGACAAATGAATTAAAAAGAAAATATGCCCAACTTATTGTTCAGGTGGGTAGTAATGTACAAAAAGGACAACGGTTAGTAATTCATAGTGATGTTGAATCGTATGAATTCACTAGACTTTGTGTTGAAGAAGCCTATAAAGCAGGTGCGAAGGAAGTAATTGTTGAGTGGAATGATCAAAAGTCAGGTCGCTTAGATTATGAGTATATGGATTTAGAAACACTTCAGGAAGTTAAGCCTTACACCTTAGAAAAACTACGTTGGTATATGGATGAGATGGTGGCTCGTTTAAATGTTTATACACCTAATCCTGGTTTATTAGAAGGCATAGATCCTGAGAAGATTCAAAAGACGGCGATTGCTCAAATGAAACCTGAAGTTAGACAAGAGTTTAAACGTTTCTCAATGAATAATGTGACTCAGTGGTGTTTAGCTTCTATCCCATCGGTTGATTGGGCCAAGAAAGTCTTCCCTGATAAAGAGGAAGATGAGGCAGTCAAAGCCATGTGGGAATCAATCCTTTATGCAGTAAGAGTCTCAGAAGATAAAGATCCTATTCAAGAATGGAAAGAGCACAACAAGACACTTCATTCTAATAACAAGAAACTAAATGATTACAACTTTAAATCATTACACTTTAAAAATTCGAAGGGTACTGATTTAGTGGTTGGTTTAGTCAAAGATCATATTTGGAGTGGTGGTGCTGAAACAGCATCTAATGGGGTTGTGTTTAATCCTAATATGCCTACTGAGGAAAGCTTTACGATGCCTGATCGAAATCATGTGGATGGTCGCGTTTATTCGATGATGCCATTAAACTATGGTGGAGTTTTAATTGATGAGTTCTATTTAGAGTTTAAAGATGGAAAAGTAGTTGATTTTGATGCGAAAGAAAACAAAGAATCACTGGCTCGTCTATTAGATTTTGATGAGGGTTCTAGACATATTGGTGAGATTGCACTTATTTCTTATGATTCACCAATTTCGAATTTAGATATTCTTTTCTATAATACATTATTTGATGAAAATGCCAGCTGTCATATGGCTTTAGGGGCTGCTTACCCAATGAATATTAAGGGTGGCCATGATATGTCTGTTGAAGAATTAATGAAACATGGTGGTAATACTTCAAGTCAACATGTTGACTTCATGTTTGGAAGTTCTGACTTAGAGATTACTGGTTTAACCTATGATGGAAAAGAAGTTGAAGTCTTTAAAGAAGGGAATTTTGTTATATAGTGATACAACATGTTTTTCTTGGTTCTTATACAAGGCGTGAGTCACAAGGGATTTATCGTTTAGAAAATGATCAAACAACGTTAGTGGCTCAATTGGAAAATCCTACCTATATTGTTGAGAGAGATCATGTTCTTTATTCAATTTTTGGTGGTGAGAACGGGTGTGGGATTGCCGTTTATGATATAGTCGGTAAAGAATTAAAGGAAATTCAAAAAGTCTATTCAGATGAAGAGGGTGGACCTTGTCATATTTGTGTTGATGAGAATCATGAAGTAGTTGTGACGGCCAATTATGGTGAGCACTGCTTCCATGTCTATCGTAAACTTAATGGACAGTTTCAAGAGCCTACTCGTGTTGAGATTGTTCAAGAGGGTTCGCATATTCATTATGTGTATTATTCGAATAAAACCAATATTTTATATGTGACTGATTTAGGGACTGATAAAGTGTATCTATATCATTTAGATGACTTGGATCAACCATTTGAGACCTTGCTATTTCCAGATGGATCGGGCATTCGACATTTAGAGTTTGATAAAGATGATTCGCTCATGTTTGTTAATGCGGAATATTCGGGTGAAATTTTCGTTTATGAGAATTTAAAACAAATTGGTGTTGTTAAAACAAATCCAGAGCATGACTTTGATGAGGCAATGGCCGCAATTCGTTTAAGTGATGATAAAGAATTCTTGGCAGTTTCTGGAAGAAGTGCTAATGAAATTATTATCTATAAGGTCGATGATGGTTACTTTAGTGAGCATCAACGTTTCTCTACAAAGGGTGATCATCCTCGTGATTTTAATTATTTGGATGATGAGACAATCTTAGTGGCAAATATGAAATCAGATAATTGTGTCTTCTTTACTTCTAATAGCAAGTCGAAAGAATTCACTTATTCACATGAAATACAACAACCAGAAGTTTCTTGTGTCTGTGTTGTCAAATAAGACTAATTTGTGTACAATAACAACATAAAAAACATAAATAAGATATGAATCTTAAAATGCTTAATGTCAGAGAGTAGACGGGTGGTGCGAGTCTATTTAAGGTTTAGGGTTTACTCCTTATCTAGTTGAGTGAAGGAAATGTCACTTCGTTGCTGGCGTTAACAGAATAAGGTAGTATTTATTACTACAAATTAAGGTGGTACCGCGGATCCTCGTCCTTTGATGAGGGTCCTTTTTATTTAAATAAAGGAGATGAAACAAATGAGTTTTGGTATTGATTTTAGAAAAGATGAAAATCTTAGCGTACTCAATCACTCGACTGCCCATGTTATGGCTCAGGCGATTAAACGACTGTATCCACAAGCAAAGTTTTGGGTTGGTCCAGTTGTTGAGGAAGGTTTTTATTATGATGTAGATTTAGGTGATGAGGTCATCTCTGAGGATGATTTACCTAAAATCGAAAAAGAGATGAAGAAAATCTCAAAGGAAAATAAACGAATTACTCGTTTAGAACTTTCTAAAGAAGAAGCCTTAGAAATGTTTAAGGATGATGAGTATAAGCTCGATTTAATTGATCGTTTAGATGAGAATGAAGTGACCATTAGTGCGTATCAACAAGGAGAATTTATTGACTTATGTCGTGGACCTCATGTTGAGAGTACTAAAAAGGTCAAACACTTTAAACTGAATAAAGTGGCAGGTGCTTATTGGAAGGGTGATTCCAATAATAAAGTACTTCAAAGAATTTATGGTTTCTCTTTTGAAGATAAAGAAGGCCTAGAGGATTATTTAGCTAGAATTGAAGAGGCGAAAGCCAGTGATCATCGTAAGATTGGTAAAGAGTTAAAACTGTTTAATGTTAATCCTGAAGTGGGTCAGGGTCTACCTTTCTGGTTACCTCGCGGTGCGACTATTCGTCGTATTGTAGAGCGTTATATTACTGATAAGGAAATAGAGCTTGGTTATCAACATGTTTATACGCCAATAATGGCTAATGTCGACTTATATAAGAAGTCTGGTCACTGGGATCACTATCATGAGGATATGTTCCCACCAATGGATATGGGTGATGGAGAAATGTTGGTGCTAAGACCAATGAACTGTCCGCATCATATGGAACTTTATTCAAATGAATTACATTCCTATCGTGAACTTCCAATTCGAATTGCGGAGTTGGGGATGATGCATCGTTATGAGTCCAGTGGTGGATTATCTGGAATTCAGAGAGTGCGTGAAATGACCCTCAATGATGCCCATATCTTTGTGCGTCCAGATCAAATTAAGGAAGAGTTTTTAAGAACACTCGATCTTGTAATTGAAGTGTATAAGGACTTTGATATTACAGATTATTCGTATCGACTTTCATATCGTGACCCTGAGAATAAAGAAAAATACTTTGATGATGACCAAATGTGGGAAAAGGCCGAGTCAATGATTAAGGAAGCCTTGGATGAATCAGGGATTGAGTATGAAATTGCCTTGGGTGAGGCGGCTTTCTATGGTCCTAAATTAGATGTTCAGGTTAGAACTGCTATGGGCATGGAAGAGACTTTGTCGACAATTCAATTAGACTTCTTATTGCCTGAACGCTTTGATTTAACGTATGTGGGTGAGGATGGTAAAAATGATCATCGCCCTGTAGTAATTCATCGAGGGGTTGTCTCTACTATGGAGCGTTTTGTGGCTTACTTAATTGAGCGCTATAAGGGAGCTTTCCCATTATGGTTGGCGTGGCAACAAGTCTCTATTATTCCTGTTCATACAATTAATCACTTAGAGTATTCGACAGAAATTTTTGATCGATTAAAGGCGGTTGGTGCTCGTGTTGAGATTGATGATCGTAATGAAAAACTAGGCTTTAGATTACGTGAGTCTCAAATGTTAAAGATTCCTCTACAAATTGTGGTAGGGGATAAAGAAGTTGAGAGTAAGAAAGTGAATATTCGTCCTTATGGAACAAAAGAAACTTTAGAGATGTCTTTGGATGAATTTATCGATTATTTCGAAGAAAGAGTAAGAGAGAAAAAATAATGAAAAAAATCTTATTAATCCTATTCGCATTGTTAATTTTGGTTCGTTGTAGAACGAATAGCGAACCATCACATGTGAGTGTACTAGCACCTACGGGTGCTCCAGCAATATCACTTGTTTCAACAATTGAGAATGAAAATCATGAAGTTGAATTAGTGAGTGGTCCTGAAAATCTTCAAGCTGGGTTAGTCAATCCTAATGCTGAATATGATGTAATTATTGCGCCATTAAACTTAGGGGCAAATCTAATTAATCAAGACAAGACAGAGTATAAATTACATTCTATTATTTCTTGGGGCAATCTATTTATTGTTTCAAGAAGTGATGAAATTAACTCAATTGCTTTATTTGGTGAGGCTGCTGTTCCTGGTTTAGTGTTTAAAGCGGTCGAATCAGGCTTAAATCTTGATAATGCTGAACAAACCTGGGTTCCTTCAGTGTCAGAGGCACAGGTTCAGCTCCTTTCTGATAATGTGGATGCAGCTTTGTTGGCACAGCCTCTAGTGGCTGCGACCATGGCTAAGGCAAAACAAGAGGGGATTGAACTTTCGATTAGTCATAATCTTCAAGAGGTCTATAACCAACAATTTGGTGTTAATTCTTATCCTCAAGCGGCTATCTTTGTGAAAGAAAGTTCTGATTCGGTTAATGGTGTGATTGATCAAATGAAACAAGATTTAGACAGTGTTAAATCAGATCAGGAAACGTTCTTAAAACAAGTGGATGCGATTGGAACAGATGTTCTGGGTATTCCTAGTGGTCAATTAGTGGTGAATGCGTTTGATCAAATGGGCTTAGATATTAAAGAGGCTAGTTCTGTTAAAGCTGAAATTGATGCGTTCTTAAATCTATTTAATCTTGAATTAAGTGATGAGGCAATTGTAGAATAGAGTTATGTTTAAGTCGATTTTATCATGGTTAATCTTATTGATCTTTTGGCAGTTATTAGCGCTGGGGATTAATAATACAATTTTAGTTCCTTATCCAGGGGAAGTCTTTTTAACGATGATAAATCAAATCCAAGATACAAGTATTTGGATGCATATTATAATGACATTTATGAGAATTGTGATGGCGTTTATTTTATCGCTTTTGTTCTCTGTTATTTTAATGGTGTTAAAGAGAAAAGGTGGTCTCACATTAAGAGTGATTGACCACCTTCTTCTTGTTTTAAGAATTGTGCCTACGGCTTCGATTATTTTGATTGCGCTAGTTTGGTTGAGAAACTCGCAGGCTGTTACATTAATTACTTTATTGGTGATGATTCCACTGATGGTTGATTTATTAGATCAACAGATGGCTTATATTGAGTCTAAGTATAAAGACCCTTTAGTGCTATATGGATCTAATCCAATGGAGAATTGGTTGAAAGTGTTAATTCCTTTGTCGCTTCCTGCTTTTTTAACGCTTTGTAAATCGGCGTTCTTGTTGGGTCTAAAGGTGACAATTTCTTCTGAGGTATTGGTCTCCATTCAACAAGGATTGGGCAGAGAGCTACAGTATGCGCGCTTTGAGCTGGATATGAACCGCTTGTTTGGTAGTACCATCTGGATTTTGATTATTGCTTTGATTGTGAGTCGCTTCTTTGATGCTTTAATCCAAAAGTACCGATACTAATGCCATTTGTTGAAACTTTTCTTTATCTTTCCTAAAAGAATGAAGTGATTCATCTTGAAGGGTGGATAGATGAATGTTGTATATATTATTTGCTAACAAACCATTTTGTTGACAATAGAAATCATGAACACGATTTAAATCGATAAATATTCTGGAATCCTGGGTTTTGACCAGGTTTTTTATTTGTGGAAACTTTTCGATAAAGAGTTGATAGACATCTTGTTGTACTTCAAAATCATCGACAAGTAAATGAGGTCCGAATAAGACTTTTAAATCATGTGGATGACTTTGATAGTCATTGATAAGTATTTTGAGGGCATTGTCTAAGATGCCAGAATAGACACCTTTCCAACCAGCGTGTATATTCACTTGTATCTTTTTGATTGGATCATGAATTAAAATGGGGATACAATCTGCGTAGGTACTGATTAAGAGTTGGTTTGGCTGATTAGTGATTAATCCGTCGACACCTTCAATGTAGGAGCCTAAATGGTTGGATACTAACTCAACTTTGTTTATATCAATCACTTTGTTTGTATGTTGTTGTTTCATGAAATAGAGTGAGCCTTCTACTTCTAGTAACTCTTTTATTAAATCATAGTTAGATTGAAGATCGTCTTTATCTAAATTTCGAAAAGGCCCCATGGCCATGGGTTTAGTGGTGAAGACATGTTTAATATTGTTGTTATAAAATGCTTGATGGATGATAAATTCATAATTTTTAGTGTGAATTCGCTTAATCATTTTAAATCCTGCTTCCTTTTGTGTAAAATAGAGATAAGAGGTGAGAAGATGAAACCAAGATATGCTCCTGAATTAGAAGAACTTATTCGCATTAAAGATGGTTCGATTGATGAAGCTCCTCAAGATATTGAACTTCGTAATGAAGAGTTTCGTGATCGTTATCGTCGACGCCAAAGCGAGTTTACCCGTCAAGGTAGTCAATCTAGCTACAAGGGTAAACGGGATAAAGGGCGTGACTACGTCAGAGTTAAGAGAAACTCAAATCAAAATAAAGGTTTCCTTAATTCACTGAGAAATGATTTTAATACTTTTGTGGATGATGTTAAAGAAGAAATCAGAAATGAATTGAAAGATAAATAGAGTTAATCTTTAAAGATTAACTCTATTTTTTCGATAATTTCAGATACTTCAACCAGTTGTAGATCTTCTTGATCCATCACTTTTAGTTCAACTTTATTCTCTTTGGCGGCTTTACCCACGGTGATTCGAGTATAGGCACCAATGAGTTCCATATCATTGAATTTAACGCCTAAGCGTTCATTACGATCATCTAAGAGTACGTCAAATCCTTTTTGAAGTAATTGATCATAGATGCTGTTGGCGATATCTAATTGTTGTTGATCTTTCATATTGGCTATGACGATACCAACTTGAACTGGCGCTAAGTTCTTTGGCCATAGAATTTGATTGTCCGTATGGTTTTGTTCGACCACTGCCGCAAGACAACGTCCAATACCAATCCCATAGGATCCCATGATGACTGGTTGATACTTATTGTTTTCATCGGCATAGTATAGGTCCATGGCTTTGGAGTATTTGTCACCAAGTTTAAAAGTGTTTCCTACTTCGATTCCTTTTTTAAAGTGAACTGGTCCATGACCTTCGACAATATCACCTTCCATGATATTGCGTATATCAGCAAACTCTGCGACTTGGAAGTCTTTTAGGTTCACATTTTTAATATGTTTATCATGCTCATTAGCTCCTACGATGAAGTTTGACATGACGGACACTTGATGGTCTGCATAGACAGGAATTGATAAGTTGATTGGTCCAGCAAAGCCAACAGGCGCATTGGTAATCTCTTGGACTTCGTGAGGTTGTGCTAATTCAATTTCTGAAGCGTTGAGTAGTTTCATGACTTTTGTTTCGTTAACTTCATGATCTCCTCGTAGACATAACCCAACAAATTGATTGTCGACTTTATAGATGAGGGTCTTAACGAATTTCTTAATGTCTTGGTTTAGGAAATTGACCACTTCTTCAATAGTACGGGCATTTGGGGTGTCGACTAATTCTAAGGTTAGGGCTTCTTCAGATTCTGTTTCTTCGATGGTGGTTGGGGCAACTTCGATATTGCTGGCAAATTGTCCATCTTCTGAGATGACTAAAATATCTTCTCCGATTTCACTGATGGCTTGAAACTCTTCTGAGAGTAGGCCGCCCATTACTCCGGTGTCTGCTTTAACGACGACATAGTCTAAACCTAAGCGTTTAAAGATGTTGTGGTAAGCATTAAACATCCCTTGATAGGACTTGTCTAAACCGTCTAGATCTTTATCGAAGGTATAAGCATCTTTCATGACGAATTCTCTAACGCGGATTAATCCAAAGCGTGGTCTTGGTTCGTCTCTAAATTTTGTTTGAAATTGATAGAGGGCAAATGGTAGGTTCTTATACGATTTAATGGCCATTCTAGCTGCTGATGAGAAGAGTTCTTCATGGGTTGGTCCTAAAACGAAATCTTTGTCGTTTCTGTCTTTGACTGAGAACATACTTTTTCCGAAGTTTTCACGTCGTCCTGATTCAATGAAGACTTCTTCAGAGAGTAGGGCTGGCATGGAGACTTCTTGAGCGTCGAGTTTGTTCATTTCTTCTCTGACGATGGCTTCTATTTTATTGAAGACTCTTAGTCCTAAGGGTAATAACATATAGACACCTGAGGATGTCTTTTTTACAAGTCCTGAGCGAACTAACAAATTACCGCTACTGGAGTCTTCATCTTTTGGGTTTTCTCTTAGTGTGTAAAAAAAGCTTTTACTTAATTTCATAGTTGGTTATCTCCTTGATTGTCTATAGAATTATATCATATAAAAGACTATTTTATGGTATTGTTTAAATACGGGAGAAGAATATGAATCGAATTATTAAAACATCGTCTGTTGACCAGCTTGAATATGAGGTGCTTGAGTTTGTTCCGACAAAAATTGAGCGAATTGTCTTTATTGTTCATGGGATGCAGGATTATAAAGAGCGCTATATTGAGTTTGCTGGTACACTTCAAAATAACAATTGTTTAGTATTAATTCCCGATTTGAGAGGACATGGAATTAATCCGAGTATAGTTAAAGAGAACAATTTCCTTTATCAACTTCATGACCTTGATGATTTAATTAATGAATATTACAACAAGGATATTGCCTTGATTGGACATTCAATGGGTAGTTTACTGGTGAGGGCGTATCTTAAGCGATATCCGCATAAGATTAAAAGAGCGATATTGAGTGGTTCTCCATCATATGACAAGTTGATTCCAATTGTTAGACAAATTCTTAAGTTAACCAACACACTATCGTTTACTAGAAATTATAAGAGTCGCTTACTTCATAAATTGGTGATTGAGTCGTTTAATCAAAAGACCAATTATGATTGGCTGTCTTATAATCAAAAGAATGTGGATGATTATATTAATAGTCCATATTGTGGCGTTTATTTTACCAATCAACAATATCAGGATTTGTTTGAACTGATGATGGATGTCAATGATTCCTATAAAAGGCTATTGACAAATGCGGAGGTTACATTATTAACTGGGGCGGATGATCCTGTGGCTAAGAATGTGGATGAGGTTGAGTCTTTATTAAATGATTGGGGATTTAGGACAAATCAAATAGTTTATCCTAATTCTAGACATGAAATTCTTTTTGATAATGAGAAAGAGATAGTTATTAAGGATATCTTGGCTATTTTAGGCAAATAATTGACAGAACCTTTAACGATATGTTAATATACAGCACGTAGAAAGTAGAAGCACTCTTCTCACCTGATGACCGATGGTCTTGGGTATACGCTATATCAATGTTTAACTTATTGAAATAACGTATTTGAAGTGCTTGCTGAGCACTTTTTTATATTCTACAAACAAACTATGGAGGTGAAGAACATAACGAAAAGAAAAAATGATGATCTAGTAAATGACAAGATCAGATTCAAGGAAATGCTTGTGATTGGTCCTAATGGAGAACAACTTGGGACGATGATGCGCCGTGAAGCGTTGGCTGCCGCAGCTGATGCAGAATTGGATTTATTTTGTGTTGCGCCTAATGCGAAACCACCGGTCTGTAAGATTATGGACTATGGACGTCATCGCTATGAGCAACAGAAGAAATCGAAAGAGTCCAAGAAGAGACAACACGTAACTGAGCTTAAGCCATTACGTTTATCGCCGGTTATTGATACCCATGATTTTGAGACGAAACTCAATCAAGCTCGTAAATGGATTGAATCTGGTAAGAAAGTTAAAGTTGACATGCGTTTTAGAGGACGTTTAATCACTCGTTTAGAGGTTGGCCGTAAGACAATGAGGGAGTTTATTGAGAGAACTTCGGATATTGCTGTTGTTGAGGCACAAGCTAAACTTGAGGGTAATACGATGTCAGCGACGATAGCACCGATGAAGAAGAAAGAGGAAACAAAAAATGCCTAAAATGAAAACTAAAAAAGCTTTGGCGAAACGAGTCAAGAAGACTGGTTCTGGAAAGCTTAAGAGATACCATGCTTATGTATCACACTTTGCTGCCAATAAAACACAAAAACAAAAGAGAAAACTACGTAAGAGTAATTTAGTCCATCCTTCTGATATGAAGAGACTAAAACATATGTTACAAGATTAGAAGGAGACATAAAACATGCCTAGAGTAAAGAATTCAGTGGCTTCTAGAGCCCGTCGTAAAAAAGTATTAAAATTAGCGAAAGGTTATTACGGTTCTAAACATACTTTATATAGAACGGCTAATGAACAAGTAATGCGTTCATTACGTTATGCTTATCGTGATCGTAAACAACTTAAGAGAGAAATGCGTAAATTATGGATTACTCGTATTAATGCGGCTGCACGCCTAAATGATATTAGCTATTCTCAATTGATGCATGGTTTAAGATTGGCGAACATTAATATTAATCGTAAAATGTTGTCTGAGATCGCGATTTCAGATCCTAAAGGATTTGAGTCAATTGTTAATCAAGCTAAAACTGCTTTAAGTAATTAGTTATGGATGTGAGTCGTGAGCTCATTAACACCATCATTGTTGATGTCTTTAGAGATGTGCTACAACTTCAGGAGAAGGTTCTTCAGGATAATGGGATCACCCTAAGTATCACTGAGGTTCATACTCTTGAGGCGATACAAAATTTAAAAGAGAATAACAAGATGGGTGATGTCGCTCAAAATTTGAATATTACTGCTTCAACCTTGAGTATTAATATTAACCGTTTAGTTAA
>CAYFSJ010000020.1:1627-28361 GCA_964345765.1 uncultured Erysipelothrix sp. | reverse complement strand
TCTAACATGGTTATTTTATTTATTTCCTCTGTCTACTTGACAGGGTATGGTTCACATCGTAACTCCTGTTTGTTTTTTATTTTTGATGTGTCTTAATGAATTCAACAAAGCTAAGTGCCGTTTGTTGGACAAAACCAAGGGTGATTTGATCAAGGGTCATATTTCCTTGTTCATCGATAAAGCGATTGACCTGTGAAATATTAGCTCTTGGTTGAGGCATGACAGGCACATTCATAAAGGCTAGATAGGATCTTAAGTTCTCTTGAGCGGTTATCGAACCACCGACACCTAAAGTCGCTCCCATCATGGCAGCAGGTTTGTGAACTAGAACCTTCTCCATGGTTTCAAAGCTGACTGGTCGGCTTACCCAATCAATTAAGTTTTTTAGAGCACCTGAAATTCCTTGATTATACTCTGGGACAAAGAAGAAGATACCATCGGCCTCTTTAATTTCTTGTCTGATTTCTTCGACTCGCTTAGGTGTTGGAAATTCAATATCTTCGTTAAAGACAGGAACATCCTTATAGTCCAAATCAATTAATTCTACCTCTTCAGGTAATAAATCATTGACTAAATGTAATAATTTACGGTTGAAAGAGTCAGTTCTAAGACTCCCAACAATTCCAATAATTTTCATGTTTTCTCCTTTTACAACATCCTTAGTTTAAGGATTATCACCCTAATTATCAACCTAAATGCATTGACAAGGATAGGGAGTTGAGAGATAATACATTTGAACAGTTGTTCAAATGATTGAAGGAGAATTTATGGATACTAATACCTATTTAGCAGAATTCTTTAAAGTGCTAGGTGATCCAACGCGCTTAAATATATTAAATACATTATTAGAACAGGAAAAGTCGGTTGGTGTCATTGCTAAAGAATTAAACATGAGTGATTCAGCAATTTCACATCAGTTGAAGATTCTAAAGGTTCATCGACTTGTTAAGTATCAAAAAAGAGGGAAAGAAGTTTATTATTCACTCGATGATAAACATGTTTTTGATATTCTTAACTTAGGAGATGCCCATATCAAGGAGGTTTTCTAATGAATAAGTATCATGTTTCAAACCTTACTTGTGCCAATTGTGCTTTAAAAATAGAGGATGAAATTAAACAGATTCAAGGTGTTAAGGATGCATCTGTTAATTTGATGTCTCAACAAATTCAGATTAGTTCAGATTTAAACCAACATCAGCTCTTAGAGGTTGTCCAAGAAATTGCTGATAAAATTGAGCCTGGAACAATTATCTCTTCTCAACAGGAAGTGCATGAAGGCCTTGATAAGCAGTGGCTAGAGTTAGGCTTTGGGTTAATCTTCTTTATCTTGGGATTATTTGACTTTATGGGTTATCCACAAGTCTTCTTTTTCTTAGCTTTTTTAATCAGTGGTTATCGTGTTTTAAGACAAGCTTTCTATAACATAACAAATCTTCGTTTTTTCGATGAATATTTCCTAATGTCAATCGCAACGATTGGTGCACTAATAATTGGGGAATATTTGGAGGCGGCTGCCGTCATGTTGTTTTATATGATTGGTGAGAACCTCCAACAATTAGCTGTGAATAGATCCCGTAAGAATATTCTCAATTTAATGGATACCAGTATTAGTTTGGTTCGTGTTATTAACAAAGCTCAACCCCTTGATCCTAGACAAATCGAAGTGGGAGATATTATGAGAATCTTTCCAGGAGAGAAGATTCAATTAGATGGGACTATCATTAGTGGTAGTTCTTATTTAGACACTAAAACGCTAACGGGTGAATCCATCCCTAGAAAAGGTCGTGTGGGTGATGAAGTATTGGCTTCGATGATTAATCAAGATTCAATTTTAGAAGTTCAAGTGACTAAGCCTTATGATCAAAGTACGATGGCTAAGATGTTAGAGTTGTTAGAGAATGCACCTAATAAGAAGGCTAAAACTGAGAAGATGATTACTCGATTCTCAAGAGTTTATACACCAGTCGTCGTGTTAATGGCTGTTGTTATTGCCTTTATATTCCCCTTTATCTTTACGAGTGTTCCCTTTTCTCAATGGGTTCATCGTAGTTTAATTTTCTTGGTGGCATCTTGTCCCTGTGCATTAGTTGTGTCTGTTCCACTCAGTTATTTTGCTGGATTGGGAAAGGCTTCAAAACAACAAATTCTGGTGAAAGCGGCTCAAACCTTTGATGATGCGCTAACGATTAAGAATATTCTATTTGATAAGACAGGTACTATTACTAAGGGGAATTTTGAGATTGTTGAAATAACCGGGGATAAAACCCTCTATCTTGCCTCCCTTTTAGAACAATATTCAGATCATCCCATTGCTAGAACCATCATGGATAGAAATGAATTGCCTCTACTAGAGGTTGTGACTCGCTTTAGAGAAATAAGAGGACAGGGATTAGCCGGTAAGATTAATGGGAAAACCATTTTAGTTGGTAACCATAAACTGATGGAGAGTGAAAAAATCGATTATCAGAAGAGTGAACAATTAGGGACGATTGTCTATGTCGCTTTAGATCGTCAATTTATTGGTTCGATTGTGATTCAAGATGAAATTAAACTGAATTCCTTTGATTCGATCCAACAATTAAACCAACACTATAACCTCGCAATTATGAGTGGTGATAATCAAGAAGTGGTTGAAAGTCTTGGACAAGCGTTGAATATCCAGAATGTTTATGCCAATCTTTATCCAGAAGATAAACTTAAACTTTTAGAAGAACAGACTGAACCTACCTTATTTGTGGGGGATGGTATTAATGATGCGTTAGTTCTACAACAGGCTGATATTGGTGTGGCGATGGGTCAATTAGGAAGTGATATGGCCATTGAAGCAGCAGATGTTGTTTTGGCTAATGACGATCTTGTTCAACTCAATCAATTTTTTGAAATTGCCAACAAGACAAATAAAATAGTTATTGGAAATATTAGCTTGGCGCTTATCATCAAGACAATCGTTTTAGTATTAGGTGTGTTAGGTTATTCCAATATGTTGATGGCCGTGTTTGCGGATGTGGGAGTGACACTATTAGCAGTATTTAATTCATTGAGGATTTTACGATGAAGGATGTATTGACAATTGAGGGGATTAAACAAATTCTTGACTATCCACTTGAAATTGAGATTTTAGATTGTGTTGATTCTACCAATGATTATTTAAAACGTTTGGCGAAAGATCAGTTTGTGGATAATAAAGTGGCTATCGCTCAAAAACAAACGAAGGGCAAGGGTCGAAGAGGTAGAAGTTTTTATTCGCCTGACGAAAGTGGACTTTATATGAGTTTGTTAATTAGACCAGACTCTTTATCACTGAGTTCTGCGACTAAAATAACGACGATGGCTGCTTTAGCGGCTTGTTACGCAATTGAAACGGTGACTCAAAAACAATCATATATTAAGTGGGTCAATGACATACTTATTGATGATAAGAAAGTGGCTGGTATTCTGACTGAGGCGACAGTCAATTTTGAGACAAAGCTAGTGGATTATCTTGTTGTTGGGATTGGCTTTAATGTGTATGAACCGAGTGAGGGTTTCCCTACTGAAATAGCAAAGATTGCAGGGAGTATTTTAGAGAAACAACAGCCATCAATTAAGAACAAATTATGTGGACATTTTTTAAATGAGTTTCTTAAACTGTTCAATCATCCTCAACTTTTCTCGTATCAAGAGTATAGAGAAAGAAGTTATGTTATTGGTAAAGAGATAGTGGTACATGCTTTAGATAAACAACGTGTTGCTTTGGCGATTGACATTGATAAGGATTGTCACTTAATTGTTGAATATGCTGATCAGTCTAAAGAAGTTCTTTCGAGTGGGGAAATTAGCGTAAGGAAATTGTAATCATTTATTGATGACTTTTCACGTTAATAACTATCTTTCATCTTTATCTGATTAAGTCTATAATGAATAGTGAAAGAGGTGAATTATGTTAAAAAGAAATGAAGTACCAATTCAAGAAACATGGGATTTAACTCCATTATTTAAAAATGAACAAGATTATTTAGAACATTTGAAGAAAGCCCAAGAAAAGGCAGAGGAGTTTGTTAAAGCGTATCAAGGTAAACTCGATAATCCAGAAACAATCAATAAAGCATTAGTGGATTATCGTGATTTTTTACAAACGATTCGATTAGCAGGCACCTATGTTAGTTTAAATTCTAGTACTGATTTAAATGATCCAAAAAACCAAGAAAGACAAGTTAATTTTAGTGGTGTCGCCTCATCAATAAGTGCGAAGATGTCATTCTTTGAGAGTGAACTCATCCAACAAGATGAAGCAGTCTTAAAACAAGTTGCTCAATTAAGTGATGAAAATACGCATTATATTGATGAATTATTAAAGGATAAAGAACATTATCTTCATCCAGAAGCAGAAAGAGTGCTAGCCTCCTTATCCGGTGTCTTAGGTAATACAGTGAGTTTATACAACACCATCAAATTAGGTGATTTGGACTTTGGAAGTTTTGAAGTAAACGGACAAACGTATCCACTCTCATTTGTTTTATTTGAAAATGAGTATGATTATTCATTAGACCATGATCTTAGAAGAGCTGCCCATAAGAAATTCTCAGATACACTTAAGAAGTATGAAAAGACTGCCGCAAACAACTACTTAAACCATGTCCGTCATGAAAAGGTCATGTCACAATTAAGAGGGTTTGACTCAGTCATTGATTATTTATTAGATGATCAAGATGTTAGTCGTGAATTATACGATCGACAAATTGATGTTATCATGGAGAAATTCGCTCCAGTGGCACAAAAATATGTTAAATTGCTCCAAGATATTCATGGATTAGAAAAGATGGGATTCGCTGATTTGAAATTAGTTGTTGATCCAGAATTCGAACCAGAAATTACCATTGAAGAATCTAAAGAATACTTACTTCGTGGTTTAGCACCATTAGGACAAGACTATCTTGATATGGTAGAAAGAGCCTATGATGAGCGTTGGGTAGACTTTGTTCAAAACCAAGGAAAAGGAACAGGCGCATTTTGTTCAAGCCCATACGGGTGCCATCCATTTATCTTGATTTCTTGGACTTCAAGAATGCGAGAAGTCTTCGTTATGGCACATGAATTAGGTCATGCGGGTCACTTCTATAATGCTCATCAACATCAAAACATTCTTAATGCTCGCCCATCCCTTTATTTTATTGAGGCACCATCTACTATGAATGAACTAATTATGGCGACTCAACTCTTTAAAGAAACAGAAGATCCACGAATGGAACGATGGATTTATGCGACATTAATTGCTAGAACCTATTATCACAACTTTGTTACACACTTACTTGAAGCTCATTTCCAACGTAAAGTCTATAACTTAATTGATGAAGGTAAAGGATTTAGTGCCGATACACTCAATAAGATGATGAAAGAAACCTATCAACAGTTCTTTGGTGATAGTGTCGAGTTTGATGAAACTGTAGAAAATACATGGATGAGACAAATCCATTACTACAAAGGACTCTATCCATATACCTATAGTGCAGGTTTGACGATCGCAACCAATGTTAGAAACCGTATTGTTACAGAAGGTCAACCTGCTATTGATGATTGGTTGAATGTTCTTAGAGCGGGTGGAACAAAAACACCTGTTGAATTAGCCCAAATGGCAAAAGTTGATATTACGACTGATGAACCTTTATTTAATACCATCAATACACTCGATTATATTGTTGAAGAAATCATTCGACTTACAGAAGAATTAGAAAATGAACAAGCATAATATAGATATTAAAATACAATTATTAGGAATTGGTTTAGTCTTATTTAAAGATTTTAATACAGTAATTGGGATGGTCGGATTAGTACTTCTCGCTTTTGGTTTTTCTATAAATCTGAATAAACCTGGACTTTTTCAGGTTTTGAGACTTGCTTATGTTTAAAAAAGGACTCATTCTTTTCATATTACTTTTAATTGGTTGTCAATCAGTAAACAAGACTGAAGCAATCGTGATAACAGATCAAAATGACTCAATCTTGTTCTATCATCAAGTCCATGGTCTTTTTGTTTCAACCAACCAAATTGATGTTAAATTAAAAACGGGTGATATCATTCTTTTTGATGAGCCAGAAAATTGGTTAGAATCTTATCCAGTACAAACTACGGTTCAAAATGTTGAGGTTAAAGCGAATGATTTAAATCAAATTCATCTTGTTATTGAATTAATCGATTCTGTTTTAGGAAGAGATCAGTTTAACTCAGAATTTAGTGAACTAGCCATAGAAATCAATGATTTAAAGACAGAAGAAAAAGAAATTATCAATTATGTTATATTCAATAAGCATCGTATCAATGCTTTTACTTCTAATTTTAAAGAATTAGAAGATGGATTCTTAATAAAAATTAGTATTGAAGGTGAAGATGACTATCAATACCATCTAGAAGTTTATAATACAGATGACTTAATCATTAGTGAAAACGGGATTGCCACTAGAGGTGATGGTCAATTTGAGTTTGAAGCTATTGAAAAATAAAAGCCAACAAACTTAGCTTGTTGGCTTTACTTTAGACTTCTTCATTAACACTACGTCTAGGTAAACGAGTCATTAAATGGGTTAATATTTCATTTGGGATGGTATCAAGGACTCTGGCCATATCATAGACATCATGAGCATTGTTGAGTACCTCAACATAGTCACCTTCTTTTATATCTAGTCCAGTCACATCGACCATCATTTGATCCATACACATTCTTCCTACTAAAGGAAGTTTTTTATTTCGATATGAGAACTCAAAATTTGTTTGGTTTAACCGTCTTTGTAGTCCATCCCCATATCCTATAGTGATGGTTGCGACGGTGGCATCTTGTTTCATCTTATGGTCAATACCATATCCGATTTGTTGTCCTTTTTTGACATCTTTAACCATTGCTACTCGAGCCATTAGATTTAAACAGTTTTTAAATCCTTGAGCATCAGGACAACCTACAAAGATTAAACCAGGTCGACAATAATCATATTGATGCTCACCAAATCGAATACAACCATAAGAATTGTAAAGATGAGTTAACCCTGGATTGATGCCTTGGTCCTCTAAGGCTTGAATCGTTTCATCAAAACGTTGAATTTGATCGTTATTCATTTGGTCTGCCTCAGCAGTATATTCATCTGAAGCTAATAAATGAGAGAAAATTCCATTGATGGTTAATGTTTCATTTTGATACAAATCAACAATCTTATCTAATTCTTTATAACTAACGCCTAAGCGATTCATTCCAGTGTTAACTTTTAAATGTGTCTTAATTGGTTTTACCCGTTTTGAGAAATCAGCAATCTTTAAGCCATATTCATAACTCACAATGGTTTGATGTAAATCATTTTGAGTTAGTTCAATAAATCGATCAGGGTGAGTATAACCTAAAATGAGAATATCTTGATCAATTCCTAATCGTCTTAAGTCAATGGCTTCCTGAATTGTTGCGGTCGCAAAGAAATCAACCCCATTTTCTTGGAGTAATAAAATAGAGTCTGCACCCAATCCATAGAACAAATCTTTAACGACAGCCATGACCTTCGAGCGACCAACATGTGCCTGTATTTGTTGATAGTTATTTAATAAGGCTTGTGAGTCAATTTCTAACCAGGCGCGATCAATCATTTCTTCTTCTCGCATTATCAATTAAAATCTTGATAATTTCTTTATATGGGATACCCACTTCGTTCATCATGCTTGGAAAGCGTGAATGAGAGGTAAAGCCTGGAATGGTATTAATTTCATTAAAGTAGACTTCATTATCTTTGCCAACAAAGAAATCGACACGAGCAAAATCTCGACAACCCAAATGTTTAAACACTTTTTTAGCCAATTCTTTTGTTTTGTTAGATGTTTCTTGATCAATTCTTGCCGGTAAAATAATTTGAGCATCTTTAAACTCATATTTTCCTTCATAATCAAAGAAGTCTGATTTGATTTCAATCTCATCGCATTCTCCAACATGAAGTTCTTTATTTTCTTCTAAAACGGCACAACCAATTTCAAAGCCTTCAATGAACTGTTCAATGACCACTTTTGTATCATACTGTAAAGCTTTTTGAAGTCCATCAAAGAAGTCTGAATAATTATCTGCGACCGAAATACCATAGGATGATCCCTCGCGAGCAGGTTTAATAATCATTTTTTGACCTAAATAGTCTGCTAAGTCATGATATTCCGATTCTTTAATAAGCTGCGTCAATGTTCTATACTTCGCTTTTTTAATGTCTGTGTTATCTAAAAGGCGATGTGTAATATCTTTGTCATAACATAAGATAGAAGATTGTTGGTCACAGCCCGTATATTTAATCCCACCACTCATTAACATGGCTTGTAGGACTCCGTCTTCACCTTGTTTCCCATGAATCATATTGAAGGCGATATCCACTCTAAAGGAATTCATGTTATCTAAATACATAAAGCGCGATTGGTTACCTGGTTTGATGATGATTTCTCTAGAGGTTGGATTATTCATCCAAGTATCATTTTCAATCTCTTCATATTTATAATCGCCAGTAAACATAGAACCGTCTTTAGCAATACCAATCATAACAAGTTCATATTGATCATGTGGAAAGTTTTGTAAAGTTGAATAGGCCGATGAGAGTGAGACTTCATACTCCTTACTCTTACCACCAAATATCACTGCAACTTTCATACGTTTCTCCTCTTTCTTTAATTTCTCAACTAACTGATTCAACTTCAATGAGTTGGACGCTTTGACTAGAATGGTCGATGGTTGTTTCAACCATGGTTTTAAACTCCTTAATAAATCGTCTTGGTTATCAAAATGTTCGCCAATGATCGAATTATTCGAATGGAAATATTTCCCTAACTTACCAATGGTATAAATACGGTCAATATCTAATTTCTCTAAATAAGTGCCAATATTTTGATGAAACTTCACTTCATCTGGACCTAAATCCAACATATCACCAATAACAGCTATCTTCATTGAATCATATTGATAAGTATTTAATAAATCTAAAGCAGATCGTAAACTTTCTGGATTCGATTTATAGGAATCATCAATAATGACCGCCTCATTAATAATGGAGACTTCGTTTCGATTCCCTGTTAATTCTAACTCTTTTAGTTTATCAATAACAGACTCTAACTCTAATCCAAGTTCTCTAACGACTAATAGGGCCGCTGTAATATTGAGTGCTTGAAAGCGTCCTAATAAATTCGCTTCAATGACATCCTCATATAAACGATCAGCACTAAAGACAATTCCATCAACAAATTGAGTGACTGATTCAACCTGGATTTGATTAGTTGGATTAAATCCATAGGTAATCACGTCATTAGGAATTGTTTTAGTTTTAAGAATATCTAATAATGGTTTGTTGTCACCATTAATAATTAATGGTCCAGTTAAATTATTGGTAATCTCAAGTTTAGCCTCAATAATATTGTCTAAACTTCCCAAATCGGATAAGTGGGCGTTTCCAATGGAAGTAATAATGCCAATGTCACATGGGGCAATCTCTGTTAATCGTTTGATTTCACCTAAGGATGACATCCCCATTTCTAAAACGGCAATTTCAGTGTCCTCTGGCATTGCCAGTATGGTAAGTGGTAGGCCAATCTCATTATTGAAATTACCTTTTGTTTTCTCAACCTTAAAGTGATCACTCAATAAGGTATGTAAGATATCTTTGGTACTTGTCTTTCCATTACTACCAGTAATGCCAATGACTTTGGCACCAATCTTTTTTAAATAGTTTTTCGCAAGAATACCCAATGCTTTGTTGGTATCGTCAACTAAGATAAGGGGACTCTTAAACATGGAGTGGTCAAAGTCTTTTTGAAATAAAGAGACTAGGGCTCCTTGTTTAAACGCTAGGTCGATAAAGGAATGGCCATCAAATCGCTCACCCACAATTGGAATATAAATTTGAGCACCATTCATCGCGCGCGTATCGATACTAACTTTTTGGACTTGGAAATCTTCTTCTGTATTTATCAAATGTCCTTCGCACATTTCCGCAAGTTCTTTTAATGTACTGACTAACATACTAAGCCTCATTTCTGTTTGAAACTATTATACCTTAATTTAGGGTTCTATAAATAATAAGCTGTAATACTTTTAATCTTACAAATCTGTCATTTAGAATATGTGAAATTATCAAAAATAAAACTTCATCAATAAATTAAATTTGATATTAAACCCTTATGTGTCAAGAATGTGTGAAGTTGTGGGTTTAAAGGTCCATTGACTTGAAATTTACTGATAATTCACTATAATTCGGTGGTATGTAAAATTCAGAAAGAGGACTTACCAATATGAATAAACAAAAACTAACACTATTTGCGTTAGTGTTGATGATATTAGTCGGTGGTTGGGCACTCCCAAATGCGAGCATAAAAAATGTTTCAGCCGATGAAACAAGTATGATTAAAGAAAAAGCCAATATCCAATTAACAAAAGCGGATATAAATATTGAATATCAAGATGAATTAAATCCTAGTGAGTTAATTGTCTCTGGATCTTATGACAAGGTTGAACTACCAATTGTTGATACCAACCAATTAGGGACTCAAGAATTAACGTTCATCGCAACAAAAGGCTTATCAAGTGTTCGAGTCACTAAGAAAGTAAATGTTGTGGATACTCAAGGACCAGAATGGGTCAATGCTCCAGAACATTTCACCCTGAAATATGATTCTACTTATGATGTCTTTGGTGACTTTAGTGCCATTGACAACATTGATGGGGAGTTAAGTGTTAACTTTACTGGATCATTTAATACTTTAGAAGCTGGAACCTATTCTTTAAGTGCTAGTGCACAAGATTCTAGTGGAAATGAAATCGTACACAACTTTACGGTTGAGGTACAGGAAAAACCAAAACCTAAAACAGCTGTTGGAAGTAAAGTAAGCTACAGCCCAAATACTTATGGTGCTGGATGGTGTACTTGGTGGGTCGCAGACCAAAGAGCGGCATGGGGTATCCCAATCCCAAATACTTGGGGTAATGCCATTACTTGGTTAGGTCGTGCTCAAGCCCAAGGCTATGCCACTGGCTATGCGCCTGCCGTAGGAGCAATTGCTTATTTCCCAGGTGCGAACCATGTTGCCTTTGTTGAGGCAGTTCATGGAAATGGAACCGTCACCATCTCAGAAATGGGATATGGATTTGCTGCATGGGGCTTTAACAGAAGAACGATCTCAGCTTCAAGTGCTATCTACATTTATTAATCAAAACAAACAAGGATGAAAAGTCCTTGTTTTTTGTAAAGTTACTCAGTTATAACAATTCTTGAAGAATAGCCCATAAATCGATACAATAAAGTTGTAGGAGGTTTATACAATGAAGAAATTATTAGTGTTATTAATCGCACTCTTGTTAGTTGCTTGTTCATCTGCACCAACAATATATACTGAGGGAACTTATACTGGAGCTGGAAATGGTTTTGGTGGAGAAATTACAGTCGATGTTATTGTAGATGCTGAGGGCAAACTTTCTGGAATTGATGTCAGAGACCACAATGAATCAATTGGTGAAATTCCAGCCGTTGAAACAGCTTTAACTAAAATCCCACAAGAAATCATTAAGAATAATGGAACTGATGGTGTTGATTTAACTTCAGGTGCATCAAGAACATCTGAAGGAATTAAAGAAGCTGTCGATAAAGCATTAGAACAAGCTAAATAACAAAACAAAACGCTCATATCAACGAGCGTTTTTTAGTCTTCAAAGAGAAAGACCTCTTCGATAGTTTTATCAAAATACTTAGATATATTATAAGCTAATAAGATTGAAGGATTGTAACGACCATTCTCTAATGAGCTGATCGTTTGCCTAGAAACATCCATTAACTTGGCAAATTCATCTTGAGATATATTTCTCTCTTTTCTTAATTGTTCGATTGTATTTTTCATTAGTTTATTTTCTCAATAATCAAATTAGTAATAATATATAGTATTGGTATCCCAATTCCAACTAATCTAAGTATTTGTTTAGCCTCCTCACTCATGGGAATAAACATGATAGCTAAGACTAATACAAAGAAACCAATGATTAAAGTATAAGCAGCTGATTTATAGCGAATATAGGATAATCGCTCATCCTTTGAATAATTAACTGATTCCTTCAAAAAAGAATTGTTTCTAGTTTTGTCTATCAGAATAAACAAAGTGGTAATAACAGTATAAATTAATAGTGTTAAATAAAAATTGTTATCCTGGTTTATCATGATACTAATAGAGGATGATAAAAAGTAGATAAATATTCCGAGTAGAAAGATTCTAAAGTTAGTCTTAATCATAACAACCTCCTGTAAAGTTAACTTTACATAAAGCATAACGCTAAAAATCAGTTATGTCAAGCTAGCTTTACAAATCATGGAAATAGAACAGTACACGAGTTAGGAAGTACTTCAGTGTATTAGTCTTAGCTTGAGACGCCTTCTCAATTCTTCCATACAGCTTAATTAATGTTCTAATCGCCAATGGATGAGACGGGTTTTGACTATATATGGCATCATTAACTGCTCGAGCACTATAACTAATCAGTTGTTTATCCTCAATATAATATAGTTTTGAAATCTTGGTGAGTGTCTCCACTACAGAATTGGTATTAATCGCAATCGGTTGGTTCATTCTATAGATGCGCTGAATGTCTTTATAAATATTAATAATCGTTTCTTTCTCGTTCTGCTCCAATTTATCATTAATATAATCAATGTCATGTCGTTTTGAGAAACGGTTTCTTTGAACATAGAAGACACCAATTAAAAACAATGTAGAAATAATTATTAAGGCAGCAGTAGAAGATTGAGACTCATCCTCAATGTCTTGAGGCTCATCAATGATCAGATCATCCACAACATCTTCAATAACATCTTCATTATCAGGTGTAGGTAAATTAATACTAGGTAATTCATCAGATTCCTCAGGTCTCTCATTTGTTTCAACCAAGAAATCGATATGACTAGAAGGGGTTGGATCTAATATAACCCAACCAAAATCAGGTAACAGAACTTCCGTCCAAGCATGGGCTTGTGAATTACGCACAACTCGCTCAGAGTTCTCAATGGCGGATTGAACCATGAAACCTTCAACATATCGGGCATTAATGCCAACATCTTGAAGTAAAAGGGTTAGGGCGGAGCCATAATAGACACAATACCCTTCTTTTGTATCAAAGAAATAATGTAAGAAGTTACTATGATGTTCATCATTAATACCATAATTAGGAATGTGATCAACCTCAAGCTCATAGTGATAATTAGTCTTAAAATGTTCCACCACCATTAAGATATTATCAAGGGTTGGGTTATTGGCCAGATTAACATAAACCAAATCATGAAGATCAGGTTCGTTCTCAAACATGATTGAATGTTGATAGTTATAAGCAGGATTCTCCTGTAAGGCTAGAGATGTATAATCATGATGAAGTAAAGAGACATCTCGATAATTAGAAGTAATATTAGTTAAGACAGTATATGCTTGATCAATAGGTTGAGAGTTGGTTAATTGACCAAACTGATCCATCTCAATTGTTGAATTAGATTCATCATTATTGGTATTTATACCAAGAACTCTACCTCCATGAAAATATGTTTGAATCGGTTTATAGTAAGGCGTGATTTTAACTTCCTGAGGAACTAAATCATCACTTTGAAATAAATTTAAATAAGTATATAAGGCCTGATTATAAAACGGATCAAAGAATTCGATGCTTGGCTGATTATAAAGTTGTTTATCAATATCAGTAGGTTTAAGCCAAATATCGTTCTCAAAAGTCTCAAAGGCACTTCCCTTAAGATAGAAAGCATCCATAGGTCCATCAACAATCATAAATGGTTCATTATTAAGGGTAACAGGACCACCCACTCTAGCATCTCCCGTGTTATAGCCCACTTGATTCAATGAGAAAAAAGGAAGAGCAGGTGGAATATAGGCCGTATTGTTACGATTAATATATCGATTAAGCGGATAATAAAACATCTGTCTTTCATTAACAACCTGACTCAATAAGAACAAACTAAGCATAATTAAACCAATTGCTGGGATATTAGGGACCAGTATTTTTTGTCGATTATAAAAGACAAGCGAGGCACTCAACCCTAAAAGTAGTGGTATTAACCAGTTGATCAACTCTAAATCCTCAATAAAGAATAGAGGGGTAATTAAACCAATAATTGAGATTAGCGACTGAGAACTAATCCATAACAATAAGGCACTGACCAGTGTAAAGACCACAATAAAATAGGGTGGATCAAGAGGTGTCAGTGCTAAATCGGTAACAAATTTTGGATAACCAAAAGAGACATTGATCTGATTCATTAAATTAGGGTGATTCTCAATTAAATAAATGAGCAAATCATCTCGATAGAGATAGCCAATTAAAACGATGAACAAAATCCCTATTAAAACCTGTTTAGGATAATGTTTAATTAGCTCAATGAGCCCAACCCAAAAAGCACTCATTAATAAATAGAGTGGCCAATCACTTAAAGAAAACTCAAGCTTCATTAAGTGACTATAAAAGAAACCAACACTTATTGAAAAGATGACCAAGAATATAACATAGAAAAGTGTTTTAAAGAGTTTGGTTCGATTCATCGAGCGCTCCTAAAAGAATGGATAGATTGTGGTAAGAAGCAAGCTTTAAGTTTTCCTCGCTCTGTTCTTTATTTAAAACATATAAAATAACATGATTGTCATTGTTACGTAAGATTGATAAATCCTGAAGTATCTGTTTCGATAAATTCTCCACAAATACTAAATATAAGCTATGAGGTCGAAGTGAAAAATAAGACTGTATTGAAGGAAGATTATTTAAAGGATACTGAGCTAATTTGACTTTAGCCTGCTTTAGGTTTTCAATTCTCTCGCCATTTAAATTCAAATTCATCTGATGATTTAAAAAAGCACTAATCTGTATGGCCACAATATCTAATAAATCATCTCTTTGGTAAGTAGGTTCATCCACTTCATCAGGATAGACAATCAATTCAACAACGGGTTGTGGACCTTGAGAATCATGGCGCACATACCACTCACTTAAGCGAGAAGAAAGATTCCAATGGATTCGTCTCATTGAATCACCATACTGAAGTTCTTTAATCGATTGAAGTTCTTCTTGTTGGTTTGATTGATTTAAAAGCGCTTGTTTAATTTCATTAATTAAGTTAGTCCCTAAATCGACCAAACTATATTTTGTTTTTAGAAGTGGTAAAACCAATATCTGAGAAATATCACTAATATAGAAGGGGACCCTAAATAGATTAAACGCATCATAAAAGTGTAACTCAAATTCTGGAGGGCTAAGCAAACCAGTATGTGGGGCAGGCTTCATTAAATCCAAAACAAACTGTTGTCTTGGGTTTAAAGAAATGATGCTCTTATGATGTTGGTCCTTATATAGAAGACGAATAGGTTGAACGCGTGATTGATTCTTAATTTGAAGTTGCCACTTAGAGACTCTCATACGGTCAATCTCTTGAGTATGTGGGATTAAATTAACTTTTATCTTTCGCTTTAAAAGGAAAAGAAGAATCAAAGAAATAATTGGAATCAACAATAAAAACAAAATAATGAGATGAGGAAAAACCCGCAACCTTAAGTGTTGGGCAATAATAGCACTAATTAATAAGACTAACCAAACTAAAAAGCGCCAAGTAATCATACAGTTTTAATTTGAATAGACTTCATAATATCGTCTAAGATGCGTCCAATGGAATTGGCTTGATAGCGTTTCTCAGCCTTCAATGATAGACGATGAGCAAGCACGGGCTTAGCCATCGCCATCACATCTTCTGGAATGACATAATCTCGATTATGTAATAAGGCATGTGCTCTAGAAGCTTTAAGCAGAGATTGACCAGCACGAGGACTCGCACCAATTAATAAATCAGAATGAGTTCTTGTCTTATTAGCAATATCAATAATAAACTTCTTAACTGGATCGGCCACATAAACCTGATTCACTTGTTGGCGCATCCATAAGATATCGTCCACAGTCGCCACTACTTTGATTAATTCAAGCTTTTCATTAGCATTGTCAATATCTAAAATCGCCATTTCTTCTTCAATAGTCGGATAATCTAACTTAATCTTTAACATAAAACGGTCAAGCTGTGCCTCAGGTAAAGGATATGTTCCAACATGTTCAATAGGGTTTTGAGTCGCCAACACCATAAAAGGTTGTGGTAATTGGAACGTAGTCCCATCAATACTGACTTGGTTTTCTTGCATAACTTCTAAAAGAGCGGATTGTGTTTTAGGAGATGTACGATTAATCTCATCGGCTAAAACCAACTGTGACATAATGGCACCTTGTTGAAAAACAAACTCTCCTAATTTTGGATTGTACATATTAAAACCAGTAATATCGGATGGCATCAAATCGGGTGTAAACTGAATCCGTTTAAAACTTAAATCAAGGGATTTGGCCAAAGCTGAAACCAATGTTGTTTTACCAACTCCTGGTACATCTTCAATCAAAATATGACCTGAGCTAATTAGGGCAATAATAAGGTGATCGATGGCCTCACTTTTACCAACAATCACTTGATTAATGGATTTCTTTATATCTTGAGTAATTTTTTGAAAAGATCGTTGCATAGAGGTCCTCCAATTGTTACTCACATTTTACCATAATTTCAAAAGACTCTTGGTTGTGCTTGTCATTGTGGTAAAATAAAGACATGAAAACATATCATTATAATCAACAACAAGCTACTTTAGTAGCTCAGGCATTAAGTCAAGGAAAAATCATCGCCATACCAACGGATACGGTCTATGGCCTTGGTGTTCTAGCAACCGATGAAGCATCTATTTTAAGACTTAAAGAAATTAAACAAAGGCCACAAGATAAGGCCATGGCCTATATGGTCGATTCTCTTAACAAAATTGAAGAGGTCTGTGAATTGAGTGATCGTGATCGTTTTTTGATTCAAAAATTCTTACCCGGACCTATCACTTTTATATTTAAGAAGAAGCGACCTTTTATTTTAGCCCAAGAGTCAGAGCTAGAGACCTTGGCCATACGGATACCAGACCATCCATTTATCCTTGATGTTATAAGTCATATGGATGTTGGACTCTATGTCCCATCAGCAAATATTTCACATCAAGAACCATCGATCAATTCTCAAGAAGTGTCAGAAGTTTTTGATGGACTAATCGATGGAATTGTTACTGGACAGGCTTTTAATGGACAAGCATCAACCATTATTGATGCGTCACAATCAACACTAAAACTGATAAGAAAGGGAGTCATCGACTTTGATGATGTATTAGCGGGTGAAAGACTTTATGAAGGAAATATTTGATTTAATTGATCAGGAATGTAAACGTCAGAAACAACATATTGAATTGATTGCCTCTGAAAACTTTGTCTCAAAAGATATTCTAAGAGCACTTGGATCAATCTTGACCAACAAATATGCGGAAGGATATCCTAACGCAAGATATTATGGAGGCTGTGAAATCATCGATCAGATTGAACAAAAAGCGATTGATCTAGCCAAAGAATTATTTGGGGCAGAACACGCCAATGTTCAACCCCATGCGGGTTCACAAGCAAACA
The DNA here is from genome assembly GCA_964345765.1 of uncultured Erysipelothrix sp. GTDB lineage: Bacteria > Bacillota_I > Bacilli_A > Erysipelotrichales > Erysipelotrichaceae > DUUI01. The sequence goes on along the minus strand of CAYFSJ010000020.1, from coordinate 10,839 downwards.
TGGCGGTATATATGGCTTGTTTAGAACCTGGTGATACGGTTTTAGGAATGGGCTTAAATAGTGGTGGACACCTAACCCATGGGTCGCCTGTTAACTTTTCAGGTCAACTGTATAATTTTGTTGGCTATGATGTAGAAAAAGAAACCGAAATGTTAGATATGGATAAAGTGAGAGAACTTGCCCACGAAGTTAAACCAAAATTAATCGTAGCAGGAGCAAGTGCTTACTCTCAATCTCTCGACTTTAAAAAGTTTAGAGAAATCGCTGATGAAGTTGGTGCTTATCTAATGGTAGATATGGCCCATATTGCTGGTTTGGTGGCGGCAGGTTTACATAACAATCCTGTGCCTCATGCTCATTTTGTGACTAGCACAACCCATAAAACACTTCGTGGACCACGCTCTGGTTTAATCTTATGTAAAGAGGAATGGGCTAAGAAGATTGATAAATCAGTCTTTCCTGGTATGCAAGGAGGACCACTGGAACATGCGGTTGGGGCCAAAGCGATTTGTTTCAATGAAGCGTTACAACCAGAATTTAAAGAATATCAACAACAGGTCTTAAATAATACTCAAGCCTTAGTGAATGAGTTTAAAAACTTAGGCGTTAAGATTATTTCGGGGGGAAGTGTTAATCACCTCTTGATGCTCGATGTCTTAAGCAGTTATAATATTACTGGTCAAGAAGCTGAAACAATTCTAAATGAGGCGGGCTTTACGGTGAATAAAAACATGATTCCATTTGATACACAAAAACCTCGATATGGTTCTGGAATCCGTTTAGGAACGGCAGCCATGACAACACGAGGTTTCAAAGAAGAACAGTTTATTCAGATTGCTAGATGGATCGATGATATTTGTCGTCATCCAAAAGATAAAGACGCTCATCAAAAAATCTATGAACAAGTTTTAGAATTATGTAGTCAGTATGACCTAGTTGAAGGAGAGCCAAACATATGTTAATTGTATTAAATCATCCACTAATCACACACAAACTTACTCAAATGAGAAATATCAACACAGGCACAAAGGATTTTAGACAAAATCTCGATGAAATTGCTGGGTTGATGGCCTATGAAATTACCCGTGATTTACCAGTAGAACCGGTTGAAATTGAAACACCTGTAGCGATGTGTCATACAACTCAATTAGCCAAAGATGTGACATTAGTTCCAATCTTAAGAGCGGGTTTAGGCATGGTTGAGGGAATTCGTTCTCTTATTCCAACGGCCAAAGTTGGTCATGTTGGTTTATATCGAGATGAAGAAACATTACAACCACATGAATATTTTGCGAAATTCCCAAGTTCAATGAGTGAATCAGTGGTTATGGTTTTAGATCCAATGTTAGCCACAGGTGGCTCTGCCGATGCCGCATTATCATTGCTTAAAAAACATGGTGCTAAACAAATTAAATTAGTCTGTTTAGTGGGAGCTCCAGAAGGGGTGGCGGTTATTGAAAAATCACATCCAGATGTTGATATTTATTTGGCTGCATTGGATGAGAAATTAAATGAACACAGTTATATTGTCCCTGGCCTTGGTGATGCGGGCGATAGAATCTATGGTACTAAATAAGCGTGGCTAAATAAGCTAAACATAATAAATGAAGTGGATAGAAGAGGTAAAAGAAGTATTTAGGCTGTTTACCTCTTTTTCCATTATAGAGATTAATGGGGATGAGACTTAATGAGGCCGTCATTTGATAAAGACCCATGATTAACAATGAAAGGTTTCTAATCATCCGATCGTCTCTAAATTGATAGAGTAAGAAAATTAAACCAATGCCATAACATTGATAATCACCTGCTAGAAGATGATTAGTGAAGCCAAAAAGCATTAACCAGAGATAGGGAAGTAGTGGATTAATTGTTTTAGTCTTCTCAATGGTTTGCATCAAGGCGAAACCTAGAAATAACGTTAAGAAGATATTTTGATAACTAAATTCTAAAACTTGTTGTTTTGTGGCCAAGTCAAAGGGAACCTCACTAAGTAGAAAGAAAATAAAGAGGGTGGTGCCATACTTAAGTCTGTTTTTAGTATGGATAAATCCTTCGACTAATAAAAAGGAAAAGATTGGAAAGGCGAGCCGTCCAATTAAGCGAGTTACCCAATAACTTAAAACCCAAGGATTGGCTAAGCTTGAGTTATTTGGATTAACATTTATGTTGATGAGCTGTTCAATAATAAGGACTGCGCCAATATGGTCAATTAACATGGTTATCAGGGCAATCCATTTTAGATGAGCGCCAGTTAGAATCTTTTTCATTGTCTCAATTATACGCTTATCGTCAAAACTATGTCGAGTTATTATTTGTGATATAATTATCTTGAAGATAGGAGGAAACATATGTTAAAAGATCATGGAAAAGAACCTTATGTATTAGACATTGAGGACGCGACCAAAACCAATGAAAATTTCAGAACTGCCATTTGGACTGGAGAACATCTTCAATTAACAGTTATGGCCATTCAACCTTCCGATGATATTGGATTAGAAGTTCATGAAGATCATGACCAATTCTTAAGAATCGAAAAAGGAAAAGGACTGGTTGAAATGGGAGATTCAAAAGACAATTTAGATTTCCAACAAAGAGTGTCTAGCGATGATGCTATCTTTATTCCTGCGGGCAAATACCACAATCTGACTAATACAGGTCGTAAGGTCTTAAAGCTTTATTCTATTTATGCGCCAACTGAACATCCAAAAGGAACGGTGCATAAAACAAAACAAGAAGCTGAAGAAGCCCAGGACCATTAATAGAAGAAACCAGCGTTGATTCGTTGGTTTTTTCTTTGTTGGCGATTCAACTTGTGGAAGTAACATTAACCTGGCACACTTTTTTTGGTATTATGTAGACATTAGAAAAGAGATGTCTATGAAAATTCTTGAAGTTAGCCATGTTTCAAAAGTATATGGATCCCAAGAAACAGAGGTATTGGCTCTGGACGATATCTCTTTTTGTGTCGAAAAAGGAGAATTTATATCAATCGTTGGACCTAGTGGTTCAGGGAAATCGACCTTGATGCATATCCTTGGATGTGTTGAGGCACCTACTACTGGTAAAGTGATTATTAATAATGTGGATGTAAGTCAATTGAGTCATAAACAATTGGCGATATTTAGACGTCGACAAATAGGTTTAATCTATCAATTCTATAACTTAATTCCTGTATTAACAGTTGAAGATAATATTACTTTACCTCTTGAATTAGATGGACGAGAAGTGTCTTTACAAGAGATTGACTATATCTTAAAACAAATAAATTTAGTGGATCGACGTCATTTCTTACCGAGTCAATTATCTGGTGGACAACAACAACGGGTATCGATTGGTCGTGCTTTAATGTCTCAACCATCGATTTTATTGGCGGATGAGCCGACTGGGAATCTTGATACTCGAAATTCAGATAATTTAATTGATTTATTGATTAAATCCAATAAAGAACACAATCAAACAATCTTATTGATTACCCATAATATGGATATCGCATTGAAGGCGAATCGTTTAATTCAGATTGAGGATGGAAAAATTATTGGGGATACGATTATCCGATGAAAACCTTATTGAAAATTGCGTATAAAAACTTAGCACAACATCTAAAGTGGTCAATCCCTACAGCCTTGTCTATTTTTATTGCGGTTGCGTTAATGACAGGGATTGGGACAATGTCCTCAAGTTATGTGAAGAGTATTCAAAATGCAACTAGAAACATTGAGGGTCCTAGTCATTTTGTTGGCTATAATTTATCTGAGAAACAGCTCCAACAACTTGACCAAATGAGTGATATTGAATCTGTTGAAATACTTGATGTTTTTTCTTATGCCAAGATAAAGGATTATGAATTATTAAACACACAGAGGCCTTACTTAAAACTTTTAACTGGTGAGGACTTACAGTTTCAACAACATGGTCTAGATTTATCGTATGGGCGATACCCTCTTAATGAAGATGAAATTGTACTTAATGTGAATGTCCTCTATTACACTAATTTAGACTTTCAGATTGGGGATACAATTACTTTGGAGGTTGGTAAGCGGATCATTAATAGTATTGAAACTCTTGATCGACAATATCAGGTTGAGCTTGAAAGCTTCTTACCAAGCTATGATCAAACCTATCGGATTGTTGGTTTTATTGATGCTTTGCCTAACTCAATGGAGAGTATTAGTGAGGCAGGATTTACTAATCTAGTTCATCAGTCTAAACCTTCTTCAAAACAAAATCTTGTGATGATTGAATTAAGTGATGTTAATTCAAAATCTTATCAAAGTTTAACCCATTTTTTAGTGAATAGTGATATTGAATATACGCAGACTAATCTATTAGAGACTCATTATTTAGGGGTTGAGTCGATTACTCAATCTCCTCTCTATTTAATGTTTTTGGGCGGCTTTCTTATTACGGTCTTAATTGGTTTGGCGGCAGTGTTAGTCATTTGGAATGCGTTCTCAATTAATAATCGTCATATGATTACTCAATTAGGTCTATTAGATGGCATTGGAGCGACCAATAGTCAAAAACAATGGGTTCTTATTTTTCAAGCGTTTATATTAGGGATTGTTAGTATTCCTTTAGGCTTATTAGTTGGTTATAGTTTAACGGCGATTTTATTGTTGTTATTTAGAGTGCCAATAGGGGAGTATATTTTCTTTGATCGGGTCGTTATTTATCTTTATCCTAGTTTGATTATGTTGATTGTTTTGATTTCGATGGGAGCTATTTTATTTACGGCTTTCTTTACGACGTTTAAGATTTCTAATTTAAGTTCGATTGAGTCGATAAAATACTATGACTTAAAGCGAGAGAAACAATCGTTATTGAGAATTCCTAAACGGTTTAAATCGATTGAGGCTAAATTAGCGTTTATCAACTATAAAAAGAATCGGAGTTATTATCGGACTTTAATCTTGTCTTTGATTGTTAGTATTATTTTAATTGGGACTTCGGTTGTGCTTGTTGGCTCTCAAGAAAGAAGAGATTTACGTTCTAGACGAGATGTTGTCTATGAGTTTTATCGTGGAGAACTTCAGGATGGGCAAATTATTAGTGTTGTTGAAGATTTAAAGGGAAATCAAACGTTTAATCAAGCGGGTGTCTGGCAACAGTTTAATTTAGTGATTAATGTGGATCCAAATGATATTAATCCAGATGTTTATGCAAAAATTCCTTATAATGATGTATATCTAGTCATTAATGTGGTTGATGATGATTATTGTAACTTTGTGCTTCAAGGTCAATATCCTGGATATGATTGTATGTCTCATGGTTTGTTTATTGACAATTATAATGGGGAGTACTTAGATCAAAATAACCAGGTGAGAACGATTGAGGATCATCTATTTAGTGAGAATGAATTGATTAATTTTGAGTTGAACCAAAGAGAATTGATTTTAGATTTGAGTTCGGATCGATACCTTTATTTAAATGTGGCTGATGAACCAGATCCAACGATTTATTTCTCTAAGACTTTCTTTGATTATTTGAGTACGCCTTTTACGACGTATTTAAAAGAGAATGCGGGCTTTAATGTGGGTTTAATTAACCAGATTTTTGTTAATGGAAATAATGCGAATGAAACAGAAAATGAGTTTAGGTCTACGCTTAATCGACATGGTATAGAGGATTTGAAACGGATTGAGAATGTGAAGCGGTTAGGTATTTTGGAGAATCAAGTTGTTCAATTCTTTGGTTTAATGTCCATGTCTTTGGTGGCATTAGTCATTGTTATTGCGTTGAGTAATGTGGTTAACGCGATTAATCATAATTTATCACTTCGTTCAAAAGAGTTTTCAGTGTTGATTTCAAATGGGATGACATTGGATGCTTATATTAAAATGATTGGTTTAGAGATTAGTATGTTTGGGGGACTGGCCTTTTTGATTGGGCTGCCGACATCGCTGTTATTGTCTCAACTGATGATTCATCTTTTGAATTTGAATAGTCCGTCGTTCTGGTCACAGTTATTACTTATTACTTTTACTTGTGCTATTCTCATTTTCATTGTAATTATTGTGGCTTTGGTGATTTCTATTTTTACGATACGAAATCATAATATCAGTCAATTAACCAAAGATTAATTTAGTATAATAGAGTCAGGAGGCAAGAATATGACGCGCTTATTACTGGTTGAGGATGATTTAACGATCGTCTCAGGGTTGAAATATGCTTTAGAACAACAAAGCTACACGGTTGATGTGGCTAATACAATTAAACAGGCGAATGAATTGTTTAATGAACATGATTATAATCTGCTTATCTTGGATATTAATCTTCCAGATGGAAATGGCTTGGATTTTTGTCAAGAAATCAGACAGACTTCTAATACTCCGATTATCTTTTTAACGGCTTCTGAAACTGAGAATAATATTGTGATTGGTTTAGAGCTTGGGGCTGATGATTACATTACGAAGCCTTTTAGACTTAGAGAATTGCTCGGTAGAGTTAAGGCAGTCTTAAGACGATATGAGGGGAATCAACTTAAGGTTATTAAGGTTAAAGATTTGGAGATAAATCTTCAAAATGCGACGGTTCATAAAAATGATAAGGAAGTTATCTTAACGGTTATTGAGTATCGTCTATTATTGATTTTAGCTCAAAACATGAATGAGATTGTTTCACGCTCTGAGTTAGTTCGTTCGTTGTTTGAATTTGGGAGTGAGTATGTCAGTGATAATACCTTATCGGTATATCTAAAGCGTCTTAGAGAGAAGATTGAGGATGATCCGTCTAACCCAATTTATATTGAGACAATTCGTAGGAAAGGATATCGACTGTTAAATAAATGATTAAGTGGATTTTGACCAACATTATTTTGTTAATCTGTTTTGTCTTTATAGAGGTTCATCCAGTGGTGAGTGGGCTTCTAGTTTTTCTTGTGAATGTGGTCTACTACTTAATTGAGAGAATGAATCGTGCTTCTAAGGTGAATAAGCTTAACAATTATTTAAGTTCGCTTAATCGTGGCGTGCATGATGTTCAAGTTGAGACTTATCAAGAAGGGGAGCTTTCAGTGTTACAGGCAGAGCTGTATAAATTGAGTGTTACTTTGGCTCATCAAAATGATTTGTTACTACAGAAACAAACGTTTGTTCAGGATTCCCTCAATGATATTGCCCATCAAATAAAGACACCACTAACGTCGATGATGGTGATGACGGACTTGATGTTGGAGGGTGATTTACCTAAGGTGAAACAACAGGAGTTTATTGAGTCGATTCAAAAACAGTTGGATCGATTGAAGTTATTGATTTCTAATTTGATGACATTGTCTAAATTGGAGGCGAATGTTATTAAGTATAAACCGACCTGGATTATGGATACTGAGCTATTGGATTTAGTGATTGAACCTTTTGAGGTTATGATGGAACTTAAAGAGATTGATTTGCATTTAAATACAAGTCATCAAGAGGTTTATATTGATGTGGATTGGACGGTTGAAGCATTGAGTAATTTAGTGAAGAATGCGATTGAACATTCAAATAAGAACCAACGTATCTTGATTCAATCAGAGATTAGTCAATTATATTGGCGGATTATCATTGAGGATAATGGTAAGGGAATTAATATTGAGGATCTCGATCATATCTTTGAGCGGTTCTATCGTGGTCAAAATGCTTCGAGTGATTCAGTGGGGATTGGTTTGAGTCTAACCCAGCGAATTATTAATCAACAACAAGGTCAAATTAGTGTTGAGTCTATAGAGGGACAATATACACGGTTTAAAATAGAGTTTTATCGTAAACCAAGAAAGGAAATTGAAAATGAAACAACTCATCGTTATTGATTGTCAGAATGATTTTATTAGCGGGTCTCTCGCTTGTCATCAGGCGGATCATGCTGTAACAACTATTATTGATTATTTGAACAAACATCCAGAAACAGAGGTCTTTTATTCTTTAGATTGGCATAGTCCGACTAATCAATCGTTTGAAGAGAATGGTGGTATTTGGCCGGTTCATTGTGTTGAAGAAACCCATGGGGCTAAATTATCAAAACAGTTTGAAGACTTGTTGAAACATGAAGGTCATCTTCCTAATGAAAAGAATCGTTTCTTAAAAGGAGAAGATGATGAAGTGGAAGAATATTCAGCCTTTTTTGCTGAGAATAGTGAACAAGAAGTGTTGAATGAAGTGTTAGATGATGAGGTCATGATAGCTGGGATTGCGAGTGAATATTGTGTCTTGGAGACGATTAAAGAACTTCGTAAGAAAGGCATTAAGGTAACTGCGCTTAAGGATGGCTTAGGTTTTGTTGATCATAAAACCCATGATGAAGCACTCAAAGAATATGATGCGCTTGGGGTTGAGTTTATATGATGAATGAAATTATCCGTTTGACGCTTATTTTACTTTCGTTTGTTGCGTGTTATTGGGCGTTGTTGGCGGTTGATTTCCAACGCTTTTTAAGAAAGGGAAAGGTGCTTGAAGCGCAGGTCCTGTGTGTTCTTTTGGCGATGGGTCTATCCTATCTTGTCTTACAGTTTATATTTAGTCTTAGACTGTTTATTTAATTAACCTTTTTATTTTTGTATTTAGCTGCTTTAGGTAGATCAATTGGTCTAATCTTCAACACACCTGATTTAACCAATGTGTAGAGAGTTTGTAAGGAAACCATCAATTCAGTCTGTAAATGAATAAAGATGTGATAGAGGGAGAGACCTTGTTTGAGTAAAGGGTTAATTAAATCATTAATTCGTTTTAATTCCTCGGATGAATATGAGAGGCCTTCATGACTTTCTTTTAAAATCAGATCATATTCTTGTTGTGCTTTGTAAGGGTTACAGATCTTTTTCTCATGTGAATAACGACTTTTATTAGTAAATTATGTCAGACATAAGGCGGTTACTGAGCAAGTCACATACATCTTTTTGGTAACGATCACAATAGGAGTGACACTTAATACAAGCGTGACATTTCCGATGGGTACACCCAAGACTTAATTGGCAGTAATCGCACTCTTTTTGAAAAAGACAATCATTAAAGACGACAAATCCATGAGTGGTTCTTTAGAAGATACAACGTTGTTTAATTTCGGTTGAAATGGTGGTTGTGGAACGATTCAATTCCTTGGCAATTTTAGATAATGATTTCTTTTTCTCGATGCCATCAAGAATCATTTCTCTTTCGCTTAATGTTAAATGTTTAGCCATGATGTGTCCTTTCTGCACTCCAGCCATCTATTGTATTTCTTCCATGACTAAACTGGATAAT
>CAYFSJ010000020.1:0-1527 GCA_964345765.1 uncultured Erysipelothrix sp. | reverse complement strand
GATAATATTGTCTAGCTTAACTTTTTAATTAAAGTTTAATTAATGGTCAACTTAAAAGAGTTGAGTTCTCTTTTAAGTCTGAAGTGCTTCTGTTATAATTACTTGGCACGTTGAAAGGAATCGAAAAAATATGTTATTTTCTAAAGCTGTCGGGATCGATTTAGGGACCGCCAATATGCTTATTTATATCAAGGGCGAAGGAATTGTTATTGACGAACCATCTGTTGTGGCTCTTGATGCGGAAACTAAAAAAGTATTAGCCGTCGGTCATGAAGCCAAGAGCATGCTTGGTCGTACACCTGGTAGAGTCTTAGCGATTCGCCCTCTTAAAGATGGTGTTATTGCTGATTTTGAAGTGACCGAGATTATGTTGGCTTATTTCATTAATAAATTAAGATTAAAGGGAGTTTTCTCTAGACCTACGATTCTAATTTGTTGTCCAAGTAATATTACTTCTGTTGAGCGTAATGCGATTCGTGACTCAGCTTATCGTGCTGGTGCGAAGCGTGTTTACATTGAGGAAGAACCTAAGGTTGCTGCTGTTGGGGCAGGACTTGATATTTCTAAACCAAGTGGAAACATGGTGTTAGATATTGGTGGTGGTACCACTGATGTGGCGGTTTTATCGTTGGGTGAAATTGTGACGAGTACTTCATTAAAAATTGCGGGTGACACATTAGATAAAGATATTATCAAATATGTTAAAGATGAATATAAATTATTAATTGGAGATCGTTCTGCTGAAGAAATCAAAATGAAGGTTGGTACTGTCTGGAGAGATGGCCGTGATGAGACCATTGATGTTTCGGGTCGTGACTTAGTGACTGGTTTACCTCATACGATTTCTATTCGTTCTTCTGAAACGGAAGAGGCAATGAGAGAATCTTTGGCTGCGATTGTTCGAGCTTGTCGTACTGTCTTAGAACAGACTCCGCCTGAATTATCGGCTGATATTGTGACTCGTGGTATTGTCTTAACGGGTGGTGGAGCTTTACTTCATGGCTTAGACCAACTGTTAATGAATGAACTCTCTATTCCTGTCTTTGTTGCTCAAAACGCATTAACTTGTGTTGCTGAGGGAACAGGGATCATGTTAGAGAATTTAAAGAACGAAAATTAATTTGATTAGAGAGTTATGATGACTCTCTTTTTTATTGTCATAACCTTTTTGATTCATTCATTATCTGACAACTTAGTGAACTGCGGATATATACAACAAACAAGAACAATTAATATATTAATGTATTTTAAACACTAACAACCTATCAAACTAAGGTTCTTTTTGATACTTTGTTAGAATTATGTAAAAATTATCATTTTAAACGAAAAATTATTACAAATATTAGTCTTTTTTCTAAAAATTAGTTGAAACTTGTAGAAACCAGTTTGCAATAACTCCATATCTGATAAGGAAGGAGAAAATGATGAAAAGACTAACACCTTTATTACTCGCGCTTTTGTTATTAGTCAGTGGGCTGACTGTCGTGCCCGCTTCAGCATTAGAAGCGCCAGTAGAATTAGTAGAAG
>CAYFSJ010000019.1:0-29179 GCA_964345765.1 uncultured Erysipelothrix sp. | reverse complement strand
GGTTTTAATATTAGAATTATTTAATTAGTTTATTTTAGAAATCCACCAAATATGTCGCCTAAGCTATCTAAGAGATTTCCACCAGACGCATCTTTAGCACGTTTTTGAGAACGACCAGTTAAGTCGCCAATCACATCCGTTAAATCTAATCCAAATCCACTTGTTTCATGTTGAGTTCTAGGAGCAGGTTGAGGTGTCGTTTGTTGACCCTTACCAGTTCTTGATAAAGCTAACATACTTAAAATCATTGGCGCATAACGCACTAATAATTTAAAGACAGACCCTAAGTCTAAACCTGAACTGGCTGCTAATTTCTCACCAACTTGTTGTTTGTTTTGACCAAACATATGATTTAGAATCTTATCGCCATCAGTTTCATCCGTCCGTTTAAAGAAATCAAGTAAATCATGTGAAGGATCTTCTTCATGATCATTAAGTGCTCTATCTAATGATTGTTTTCCTTCTTCATTACTCGCATTTCTTCTTAATGCTTCAAGCATGGTTGGAATCGCAAGCTTAGTAAAGTTTTCAACCTTTTCAGGTTCTGCGTGAGCTTCATTGGCAAGCTCAGTCATTGTATTTTGGTTAAATAATTGTCCTTGGATTAAATCAAAAAGATCCATATTAGCTCTCCAGCGCTTGTACAGCAGTAATTAGGGCTAGGTTGTACACATCTTGTTGGTTACAACCACGGGATAAATCATTGACCGGTTTATTTAGACCTTGTAAGACTGGTCCAACTGCCTCATAGCCCCCCAAACGTTGAGCTATCTTATATCCAATATTCCCTGCATCCAATGTTGGGAAAATAAAACAATTTGCTTGTCCAGCCACCGGTGAATTTGGTGCTTTACTCTTAGCCACACTTGGTACATAGGCTGCATCAAATTGAAGTTCTCCATCAATATTTAGTTCCGGATTCATTTCCTTCGCTAGGTTAAGGGCATTAATCACTTTTTCAGTTTCTTCTGACTTAGCAGATCCTTTTGTTGAAAAAGACAATAACGCAATCTTTGGATCTACCCCAAATTGTCTAGCAGTAATATCCGTTAGGATTGCTGATTCAGCAAGATCTTCTGCTGTAGGATTAATGTTAATTCCACAGTCAGCCATACATAGACGCTCATCATCTTTAACTAAGAAGAAGATACCAGAAGCTTTCTTATAGCCTTCTTTCATCTTAATTAATTGAAGGGCAGGTCTAATTGTATCTGCCGTAGAGTTATCAGCACCTGAAACAAGACCATCTGCTTGATTAGTAAAGACTAATAAAGTCCCAAAATAGTTTTTATTCGTTAACAATAAACGTCTTGCATCATATTCAGAAATCTTACCTTTTCTTCTCTCAACAAAAGCATTGACTAATGTTTCAATATCTTCGTAGTCAGAATTATCAATAAAAGTCATTCCTTCTGTTTCTAGGGAATGTTCATCAATTAATTTATTGATTACTTCTTTCTTACCAATAACAATTGGGTCAACATATCCATCTTTGTATAAATCGACACAAGCTGCTAGTACACGAATGTCATGTCCTTCTGGGAATACTACTTTTACTCTTTTGTTCTCTAGTTTTTGTTTTAATTCGTCAAATAAGTACATTTTTCCTCCTGACTTATAACTTAATAAATTGTTCTACATCGAGTACGAAAATGGTTGCGCCACCGACCTGGACTTCAACCGGAAATGAAGCATATCGACCGATATCATAAGATGCGGTAGATGGAACAATTTCACTGCGTTGTTTACTCTCGTTACCAATTACTTCAATACATTTATCGACTAACTCATCTTGTGTCCCCACGATTAAAGTCGTGTTGCCCGATCTAAGAAATCCGCCAGTAGTTGCTAATCGCGTTACTTGAAAATTTTCTTTAGTTAAGGCCGAAGAGACTGACGAACTATCATCATTAGATACAATCGCCAAAATTAATTTCATGTCTAATCCTCCTGTTTTGTTCATTATATCATAATCAACTTTAACCTATCACACTTATTGCCAAGGAATTAAAATACTTGAATCGACTAAACTACTGTCAAATCGATAATGCCCAATAACTTTAGCACGTTTTAAATAATCTTCATGACGATTAGGTTGTCCGCCATTGTGATAAATCAAAACAATTCCTTTATCATTGCGCTTATCTGAGACCAAACCAATATGATCATTGTTATTAAAAATGATTATGTCGCCAGGTTGCCACTGTTCTATCTTTGAGGATTCTAATGGTAAGCTAGTTCCATATTTCTTAAAAAAGATGTGTAAATTAGGCACTCGTCTAAAGTCTATATTATGATCTGGTTGATTGATATGAGGATAATCTTGTCGATTATTCTGTATATCTAAATCAATCATTTCTTTTAAATTATATCCTGCTTCTTTAAAAGCTCTCCAAATAACATCGGTACAAACACCAACATCATCACTAGGATAACCACCACTGACATACGAACCATCATATCTTGGATGATTATCTGCATCTTTCTTCGCACCCAAAACAAAATCAGAATAATCATCTAGTCCATCCTGATCAAAGTCCACTGATGAAGTTATTATTTGAATATTAAAATCTGAAGCCTCATAGGTTTCTTTTGGAATTATGGTATACCTGTCTAACAGATAGTAACTAAATATAATTAGTACCACCATTAGTATTAATCCTAACTTTTTCATTGTTTCCCCACTTAGTCTAAACTAACGATTTTGTTATTAAACATTAAATCTGAAATGTAAGATGTCTCCATCCTTAACTTTATATTCTTTTCCTTCAAGTCTAAGTTTCCCAGCTTCTTTAACAGCCAACTCAGTTTTATAAGTCATAATATCATCATAAGTATAGGTCTCAGCACGAATAAAGCCTCTTTGGAAATCCGTATGAATCACTCCCGCACATTGAGGGGCACTCATTCCATCATGGAAAGTCCAAGCTCTCACTTCATCAGCACCAACCGTGAAGAATGTTTTTAAGTTTAAAATATTATAAGCCGTTCTAACAATTTGATCTAAACCTGGCTCTTTAATACCCAACTCTTCTAAAAGCAGTTGGCTTTCCTCATCATCCAAAGTCGATAACTCTTGTTCCATATGGGCACTAATCGCAATAACCGGACTATTTCTTTGGTCACCAAATTCTTTAACACGATTAAAGTGTTCACTTTGTGTTGGATCCGCACTATATTGTTCGTCAATATTAGCGACATAAATAACTGGTTTATCAGTCAATAAATGAAACCCATTTAATATCTTCGCTTGACTCTCCGTTCTCTCCAATAAACTAATCGGTTTATTAGCGAGCAACAATTCTTGAGCTTTTTTTAGTAATTCAAACTCAGCCTTAGTTTCAGGATCATTCGTGTTTTTAACTTTACGCTCCACTCGATCCATTCTATTCTCAATGGTTTGTAAATCAGCCAACTGAAGTTCTAGCTCAATAATTTCAATATCCGCAATAGGATCAATTCTATTTTCAACATGACTAATATCGCTATTATCAAAACAACGCACAACATGACAAATAGCATCGACCTCACGAATATTTCCTAAAAACTGATTCCCTAAACCTTCTCCTTTAGAGGCACCTTTGACTAAACCAGCAATATCGGTAAATTCAAAGGTCGTATAAAGGGTTTTCTTAGGATTAAAAAGGGCGGATAAGTCATCGACCCTTTTATCTTTAACTTCTACGACCCCAACGTTTTTATCGATCGTCGCAAAAGGATAGTTCGCTGCTTCAACACTTGAATGTGTAATGGCATTAAATAGTGTGCTTTTACCAACATTTGGTAAACCGACAATTCCGGCTGTTAAACTCATTGTTATTCCTCTTTCTCTTTACGTTCTACAACTTTCTTGAGTTTCTTATTAAACTCATAGCGATCAAACATAATGACTGCCCCGCACCCACAACATTTGATTTTAATATCAGCACCCATTCGAACAATCTCAAAATATTCTGATTTTTTACATGGATGTTGTTTTTTCATTTGGACAATGTCCCCTAAATCATACTGTTTAAGAGTCATGGTGTTTCCTCATATAAGCATCTAGCGTATTGGATAATAACATAGAAATGGTCATAGGTCCAACCCCACCTGGTACTGGCGTATAACTTGACGCTTTTTCATAAGCAGAAGGATCCACATCTCCAACAATTTCGCCCGCTTCACGATGGATTCCCACATCAACAATAACGGCACCATCTTTAATGTAATCATCATTAATGTAACCAGCCTTACCCATAGCCACAATTAAAATATCTGCTTGTTTGGTGAGTTCTTTTAAATTATTCGTATGACGATGCGTAATCGTAACCGTCGCATTCTCCTTTAACATTAATAAAGCGGCTGGTCTTCCCACTAAATCAGAACGACCAATAACGACACAATGTTTAGAGGCAATCTCTGTATTGCTTCTTTTTAACATTTCAACAACCCCTAATGGTGTACAAGGTTTATGTCCCTCATCTTTAAGTAACATCCCTTGGTTATAAGGAGTTAGTCCATCAACATCTTTATCAGGGTTAATCGCTTCAATAACAGGTCTAGAATCTAGATGTTGTGGTAAAGGTAGTTGGACCAAAATACCATCGATTTCATCATCATTGTTTAGATGATGAATAATTTCCATCAATTCTTCTTGTTTTGTTTCCTTATCTAAGCGATAAACCGTTGACATCATTCCAGCTTTTTTAAAAGCTCTCTCTTTAGAAGCCACATAGGTTTGAGAAGCCGCATTATCACCCACTAAAATAACAGCACAGTGTGGGGCACGTCCCTCTAAATCATTTATAATTTTGTGTACTTCCTGTTTCATTTCCTCACGGATTTGGTTGGCAATTTTCTTCCCATCAATAATTTTAGTCATATTATCTTCCTTTCGACTCAATAATTAAGGTAACTGGTCCATCATTAACAAGTTTCACATCCATCATCGCTTGAAACTCGCCCGTATAAACAACACACCCTAATTCTTCTAGTTTGTGGTTGAAAAGATTAAACTTGTCCCTAGCGATCTGGGCACTTTCTGAGTTAGAGAAAGAAGGACGATTCCCTTTTTTAACATTTCCAGCTAATGTGAACTGAGAGACACTCAAAATTTGTCCACTAACTTGGTGAATATTTAAATTCATCTTATTATTCTCATCGTCAAATATTCTGAGTTGGCTCACTTTTTGAGCACACCAGCTAAGATCATTGTCACTATCTCCTGTTTCAATGGCGACTAACAACAAAAAGCCCTTATCAATAGAGCTAATTAGTTGGTTATCGACCCAGACGCTGGCCTGTTTTGTTCTTTGAACCACTATTTTCATCACCCTTATTTTATCATGAAGTTAAATGAGTTAAAATATAAGTATGAAACAACCCTTAGCTTTTAGAATAAGACCAACAAATCTTGATGAAATCATCGGACAAAAACATCTTTTTAACCAAGATGGTATCTTACGAAAAATGGTCGAAAACAACTCTTTGTTTTCGATGATTTTTTATGGTCCACCCGGCTCTGGTAAAACAACCACAGCAATGGTCTTATCGGACATATTGAATCGTCCCTACCGATTATTTAATGCGGTCACAGGCAACAAAAAAGAACTTGATGGTATTTATTTAGAAGCCAAAATGAGTAATGGTCTTATCTTAATTATGGATGAAGTTCATCGTCTAAACAAAGATAAACAGGACACCCTCTTACCCCATTTAGAAGAGGGTTTAATCACACTCATTGGTGCCACAACGGCCAACCCTTTATTTGCGATTAACCCAGCCATTCGATCTAGAACTCATTTGATCGAGTTTAAAGCCCTTGAAAATCAAGACATACACGAGATTATTCTAAATGCGCTGACCCATCCAAATGGCTTTAATAATGAAATACAAATTGAACAAGATGCTTTAGATTTAATCGTCAACAACAGTAATGGTGATAGTCGATATGCACTAAATCTTGTTGAATTGGCCGCCCTTAACACAAAAGAGGGTAAAATCACTTTTGAGAGCATCCAACAAATTGCGCCAAAAATCAATATTTCGTTCAGTAAAGATGGTGATGATTATTATGACACGCTCTCAGCCTTTCAAAAGAGTATTCGAGGCAGTGATGTACAAGCAAGTCTTTATTATCTCGCTAAATTAATCGAAGCCAATGACTTAATCTCGATTGAAAGAAGATTATTAACCATCGCTTATGAAGACATTGGACTTGCTAATCCACAACTTGTCTCAAGAGTATTAATTGCTATTGAATCGGCAAAACGAGTTGGTTTTCCAGAAGCTCGAATTATGCTTGCTAATGCGGTCATTGAATTGGCGCTGAGCCCTAAATCAAAATCTGCGAATATTGCGATTGATAAAGCACTTCAAGAAGTTAGAAATAATCCAACCCATACCCCTGATTATTTAAGATTGACACCTGTGGCATTGGACCCACAAGATAAGTATGATTATTCAAGGCGTGATATTTGGCATAAAATACAATACCTTCCAGATGAGATTAAGGACAAACAGTTTTATGAGCCAATAAATTTAAACTCAAATGAAAAAGTACTCGATCAAAATAAAAAAGAACTCGATAAGATTAAACGAACCAGTAATCTTAGAGCTCTTAAAAAATCGAAATAATATAAAAAAACGAACCCGATTAGGATTCGTTTTAATTTTGTTTAATTACTTAACTTCTACAGCAGCTTCAGCAGCTCTTTGGATAATTTGTTGGTAAGCAGTAATGTTAACAGTAACACTAGATACTAAATCTTCTTGAGTTACGTAACCAGCATCATCAGTTTCGATTGCGTTAACTTCATCAACAGTTAATCCAACAACATGTTGTTCTAAAGCAGCAGCTTGTTCATACCATTCTTTACCAATAGGAGAAGCTTTTTTCATGTCATATGCTTCTTTAAGGACTTTCTTAGAATCAAGAGCAGTATGAGCTTCGAATTTTCCATCAGCGTTATAAGCAATACGGTTTTGAGCAGTATCAACAAATGCGTTTAGAATTTTTCCATCAGCATCTAAAGCAACATGGCCATAGTGAGTATTGAACGTAACACGTCCACCTTCATCAGAAGTTTGGTCTTCGATTTGAGTGAAAGATGTAGCACCAACTTTAGCCACTTCACCTTCTACGTCAACCGCATTTTCCATTGCTTTTGTTACTGCTTCTAAATAACCAGCAACTTTAATTGTTACAGAAGCTAATAAGTCTTCATCAGTAACAACTGTGTTTTCGTCTAATTCGATACCTTTAACTTCTTCAAGGTTTTTACCAACTAAGTGGTTTTCTAATGCTTCGATTTGTTCGAACCATTCTTTACCAATACCAGAAGCTTTTCTCATGTCATAAGCATCTTGTTTTTCTTTTTTAGTTGGAGTGTCTGTAGGAACTGTAACTGTTCCGTCTTTGATTGTTACTGAGTTTTGAGCTGTATCGATGTTAACATCAACGATTTTTCCATCAGCATCTAATACGACAGTCGCAATGGTTGTATTAATTTGTGCACGATCTTCTTCATCACCTTCTGTAATTGAAGCATCAGGTGTAACTGAATAAGAACCTACTTTGTAAGCTCCACCAGTAGCAGTGTCACCACCATTTTCAGTAGTACCACCATTTTGGTTACAGCTTGTTAGGGCTAATAAAGCCACGATTAATAATAGAACTAGTTTTTTCATTATATAGAAAACCTCCCTTGTTCGTACTAATTATATTAATTTCACATATGTTGTCAATACTTTTTGGTTAAATAAGGCTAACTTTTGGTGACAGAATTGAAATAATCCACTGATTAGTACGTTTCTATTTGTGAAATACTTGGTTAATAATCGCCCATTTCTCACAAAGTCCTTTATAGCCTACTATTTCACAAGCGAGACCTGTTTTCTTCTCTCATAAATTAATCATTTTTTCTTAGCCCTAGGACTAAAATTAAGCACCTGACGAACATAGATATCTTGACCCTTTAAGATAACTAAAACTAGAAAACTTCCATTAATAATAAGGGCAGACACTATCTCCAAAAAGGGAACATTCAATAACATTAAACGACATGGCATAAAAATCATTGAAAATATTGGAACAAAACTAAAGAGATAACCCCAACCCTCACTCATAGAGATTGGATTATTTAAGATGAGCGCACCATAATATAAAAACAACAATCCCATATAGAATGGATTTTGAAGGGCACCCGCCTCTTCTATGGTATTGACACGTGTTGAAATCACCACCAATAATAGTTGAACAATCAATATCCCAATAAACAAAAAGATAAGTGCTAAAAACAAATCAATAATTGATTGGGTATTACTCAAGAATGATTTAATCAACATCCCAAAGCTTTGATGCTCAGTACTCATTAATCCATGTTTTGTTAGAAAAGAGATTAACCCTTGGCCATTATCATATAAATAGCGACTAACTAACCCAACCATAAAAATTGTCCCAATCATAGTGAACTGTAATAGGATAGAAAGCCAACCAATGATAATCTTAGAATAATAGTGAGTCTTCAACGATACACTCGTTCCAATCATTTCTAAGATATTACTTGTCTTTTCTGCCACCACCTCTGAGGCTAACATACCAGCAAAACCTAACATCATAAAATAGATGGCAGTAATCACCATAAACAGATTGTCATGTTTTTGTTGGAGATTATCTTGACTAATCGATTCATACTCAATCACAGGATGTCGGTATTGTTCTAAAGTCATTTGAATGTTCGGATCTAAACTTTGAAAATAATAGGGATAGAGGATTGATTCAATCTCAATCATTTCTACATCATTCAATTGGTTTTGACTAGACACTTTAAACCTTTGATTCTCTTGAATAATTAAGACATCAGAACTATCATCAATTACCAACTCAATGGGTGCGTTCAATAATAATCGTTCTTCATCCATATTCTCAATCTGTATTGATAAAACTCTTTCTGAATCACTAAAGAAATCGACCACCTTATCTAAAAAGAAACCAAATAAAAACAATATAGTAAGTAAGACCATTAACATCTTCATCGTTTTATTCAAGAAACGGCGTTTAATTGAAAAGAGCACCAACTCTTTCATGCGCATTCCTCCACTAGGTTTCTTAGACCAATGGGTTCTAAGCGAAGGGTACTACTTGAACAATATCGAGTTAATAATTTAGCAGATGGTCTATCAACAAAAGTATAAATAGAAAAGTTTCCCTCTCGCTTAGCCGATAGCACACCCCCTAAATGACGATATTGAAGTTCTAGATCTTGATCAATAATCACATTAATACGACCATCTTCTTGTTTTAACTGTTTCAAGTTACCCTTTAAGACCACTTTTCCTTTTCTTAACAAGATGATTTCATTACAAAAAGTCTCTATCTCTTCATATTGATGACTCGACAATAAAATACTCTTTCCTCTTTGAGCTTGTTCAAAGATGATAGCTTTAAAGAGTGAAACATTCTGTGCATCCAATCCAGTTAATGGCTCATCCAAAATAAGGATTTGAGGATTATGGAGTAGGGCACAGATAAATTGGACCTTTTGTTGATTACCTTTAGACAATTGTTTAATTAATTTATGCTGTTGGTCAATTAAATCAAATCGTATCAACCAATTATTTATATCTCTTTTAAGTTTATCCTTATCAATCTTCTTTAATCTCCCCAAATAGGTTATTTGTTCTAAGACACTAATATCTCGATAGACAGAACGTTCCTCAGGCAAATAACCAAAGTATAGCGATTGTCTTTTTTGATTTGGGATACGTATTTCACCTGAAGTGGGTGGTATTAAACCTAACAACATTCTAAATAAGGTCGTTTTACCACTTCCATTAGGACCTAATATTCCTATAATTGACCCAGGTTTAAGGGTAAATGACAATTTATCTAACCCTAAATGGTCTCCATAATACTTTTCAAGTTGATTTACTTCTAACATAGTCACCTCTATTCTTTATAGATTAAGGAAATCTCTTTTCCTACAAAGTAAATCATGTCATACTAGAAAAAAAGAAATAGATAAAGTTTAGGAGTATTACATGAAACAATTAGTCCTTATTGGTGGACCCTTGGGAGTTGGTAAAACAACTATCACTCAACAACTCAAACAAAGACTGCCTAACAGTGTCTATTTAGATGGAGACTGGTGTCGGGATGCGAATCCATTTATTGTCAACAAAGAAACCAAAACAATGGTCATCGACAACATTACCTTTCTACTCAATCAATTCATTGATAGTTCAATCTATCAAACCATTCTATTTACATGGGTCATGGATCATCAAGAAATCATCGACTAAATATTGAACAAGTTAAACCTTAGTCATGTCGAGGTTAAATCATGCTCATTAATCGCTTCAGAAACAACTCTAACATAACAAATTCAAAAAGATATTGACAATGGCTTAAGAACAAATGACATTATCAAGCGAAGTCACTCTCGATTAACTCTATATAACAAGCTAAACACAATCAAAATATCTGTTGAAAACAAATCCAATGAAGAAATAATTGAAGAGATACTAAAAGAAGATGCTAACTAGGCATCTTCTTTTAATTCTTCAGGTTTAATTAAGTTAAAGTTGATATGACAATAACCACTAGGGTTCTTCACTAAATAATCTTGGTGTTCAATCTCAGCCTCATAAAAGTTTTTAAGCGGCTCTACCTCTACAACTATCGGATTCGTATATCGGTTTTGATAAGTCTTAATCTGATTCTCAATAAACTCCAACTCTAAAACATTTGTACTGTAAATTCCAGAACGATATTGAGTTCCAATATCGTTTCCTTGTTTATTTAAAGAGGTAGGGTCGATCATTCTAAAGAAATGTTCAATAATTTGATCAAGCGTTATCTCTTCAGGATTATAGATGACTTCCACCGTTTCGGTATGATTCGTTAAGCCTGTACAGACTTGTCGATAACTAGGATTTTGTGTATGACCCTGAGCATAACCCACTTTCGTAGAGATAACCCCTTTTAGGCGTCTATAATATTCGGCTACTCCCCAGAAACAGCCACCTGCTAGATATATTTTATTTTCCATTGTTTGTTTTCCTTTCCAAAACACCCATTGATTTTAGATAATCATATAGTAAAAAAGATGATGAAAATAAGACTAAGCCAAAAAATAAGATTACCCAAAGGTTACTTTGATAGAAGATACTTAATACTAGACTAATTAAGGAGGCAACAATCACCACTCCATAATAGATCGTTTTAACCCAACTAAACTTCTTAATTTTATTACGATCATAAACTGTTGGTTTTAAACTAACAAATAAGTTTACCGCCTCAAGTTGGTTTTGTTGATTTAATTTCTCATCAACAAACTTCAGTATCTGAAGATCATTTCGATTCTTAATTAAGTAATTCATGGCCTCATCATCAATCGAACCAATCCGTTGGTTTTGTTGGTATAAATCATGACCATCAATCTGAATAGGTCCATCATTCACCAAATGACCACTCAAATTGTTGACTTTAAACTTCATGAGCTCTCACTCCTAACTCTTTCATCACTTCACTGACAATGATTAAACCAGCAACATTCACCATATAACTCATGCTGGCAATGGGCTTTCCTCTTCTGAGTGGTAGTTCACTTGAGAAGACTGTTTTAATTTTACCACAGCCTTTCGCTCGACAAGAGGTTCTTAGCCTTTTAGCTAGTGGATCATTAAATGTTTTATCCAAACGAGCTACTTTAATTTGAGAAGGATCTAATCGATTTCCCATCCCACAACTACTAATAATTGGGATATTGTTTCTAACACAATAATCAATGATCACCACTTTTGAATTTAAACTGTCGATGGCATCCACTACATAATCCACTTCATATTCATCTAAGAAATCAATATTACTTTCATCGATAAACTCTTTGATTTCAATAATTTCTACATTAGGATTAATATCCAATAAACGTTCTTTTAAAGCCGTCGTTTTATCCTGACCAATTGTTTTATGAGTCGCTTGAATTTGTCGATTAATATTACTCTCTTCAACTTGATCAAAATCGACTAAGATAAGTTTTGTTATTCCACTACGAACAAATGCCTCAACAGCAATCCCTCCGACACCGCCAACCCCAAAAACACAGATTCGTTGGTTTTGAATATGACTAAAGACATCGTCATCGACCATTAATTTTATTCGCTCAAATTGACCCATGTCTCTATCTCCTGTTTCATTTCTTGAAGTTGTTGTTGATCAAATATATCCACTAATTGACCAGGTAATTGATGTTTAAACCAGGTCATTTGTCTCTTAGAAAATTGACGAGTATGCGTTTTTATCTTCTCTCTCACCTCATCTAAACTTTTCTCTTTAGTATAGTAGTCTCTAAATTCTTTATATCCAATGGCAGATAACGCTTGATACTCTAAATTTTGTCCATGATTTGTTACTTCATCAACCTCTTCTTTTAAACCTTGTTCAAACATTAAATCAACCCGTTGATTAATACGCTCTAAAAGAACCTCTCGTTCTGTCATTAAGTAAAATATCTTGGCATCATATAAAATGTCTTGTTTTTGAGCTTGATGTAATTCACTCCTCGTTTGATTAGAAGCGGCCATCTGTTGAAAAATACGCAACAACCGTTGTCGATTATTCACATGAATTTTCTGGGCTTGAAGCGAATCTACCTCCGTTAACTTATCATGAAGTTGTTGGTTCGTTAAATGGGAAAAGTCATGTTGAAATGCTTCTTCACTAAATTGATAATCATATAATAAAGCTTTGATATAAAAACCTGTTCCGCCGACACAAATCGGTAATTTACCTCTGCTTGTTATATCGTCAATTTTTTCTCTTGCCAATTGTTGAAACAACATCACGTTCATCTCTTGTTCGATTGATAAAATATCGATTAAATGATGTTTAACACCCTGATCATCTGTAATCTTGGCAGACCCTATATCTAAGCCTTTATACACTTGGACAGAGTCACAAGAGATAATCTCACCATTATACTTTTTGGCTAGCTCAATCCCTAAGTCGCTCTTTCCTGAGGCGGTCGAACCCATAATGACTAATACTTTCTTCATCGTGAGAACTCCTTCAATAGGTCTTTGGCATCTGCTTTAATAAAGGTTGGTCGTCCATGAGGACAGTGATAGGGTTGTTCACACTTCAATAAATCATCAATAATCTTTTGAAGTTGAAGATTAGAATAGGACTCGTTAAAACGAATCGATTGATGGCAAGCAATGGTCGCTAATCGTTTATGATTAATCGAAACCAAGTCTTGGTGATGATCATCTAATAATAAATTAATATAAATAAATGGGTCGAGTTTATTCAACCATTGTGGCACACTCCGTAAGATTATATCCTTATCTGAAAAAGCCTCTAATATGATCCCAAACTCACTTAATCGATCAAAATATGCTTGAGGATCTTCAATTTCTTTTAAACGATTCTCAAATATTAAAGGCAAGAGTAATTGTTGTTGGTTAAAGGTTGATTCTTTCAATTGTTGAGAGACTCGCTCAAATCGAATACGCTCCATTGACGCATGTTGATCAAAGATATAGAGTGAAGACTCATCTTGAGCCAAGATATAACTTCCATGATGTTGTCCAATCACTCGAATGGGTTGATAAAAAGTAGGTTCAACCTCAACCGGCTCTTGATATATAATCTCAGTTGGTTCATTAACTTGGTTTGTTGTTTCAACTTCTTTCTCAAATGAATAATCCTCATCTAAAAAAGAAATGGTCATTGGTTTTTCAAACACAGAACGAGTAATATCTTTACTTCTCATCGATTCTTTAAGCGATGAATGAATTGTTTTCTCTATCAACATTAAAAGTTCTTGTTCCTTAGATAAGCGAACCTCTAATTTATTAGGGTGAACATTCACATCGACTAACTGAGCATCACTCTCAATATTTAAGACAACCATTGGAAAACGATCAGAAGGCATATAACGTCTAAATTCACGAATAAGGGTCTGAGAAATTTGATGATAACGAATTAAACGATGGTTTAAAAACAGTTTAATCTGATAACGATTAGCTCGATGATGATGGGGTAACACATAAAGTCCAGATATTTTAAAATCATAACTCTCATCACTAAATAAAACAGATTGATTGGCATACTGTGCCCCATAAATCTGATAAAAGACTTCTTTCAAATCACCCTTACCTGATGTTTTTAAATAGGTTTGTTCATCATTAATAAAGGTAAACGCAATCGATGGATATCCTAAGGCTAAATCTTGTACCAAGCCCAAATTTCGGACATTTTCATATTGTGGTGATTTTAAATGTTTAAGACGTGCTGGAGTTTTATAGAACAATTCAGACACCCAGATAGATGTTCCTTGGTTACTTGGACTGGCTATAATCTCAGAAAAGATTGAATTATCAACGGTTAATTCATGTTGGTTTGAGATCGCATTAACCTTAGATACAGACGCAATTGATGGCAGTGCTTCACCACGAAAACCAAGTGTTCGAATACGACTTAGATCATCAGGATGACTAATTTTTGATGTTGAATGTCGTTTAAACGCTTGTTTTAAGTCTTCTTTATCCATGCCTTCGCCATTATCAATGACACCAATCAGATCGAGTCCACCATTTTTAGTGACAATCTCAATTTGAGTTGCGTTGGCATCAATGCTATTTTCGATTAGCTCTTTGATAATGCCTGAGGGTCTTTCAACGACTTCCCCCGCGGCGATCATATTGGTAAGGTGTTGGTCTAACTGAATTATTTTACTCATCTTGTTCTCTCTTATTTAATTGTATCAAGTTATCCAATAATTGAAGTGCTTGAAGTGGAGTTAACTGTTCAATTTCTATCTCCTCTAACTGTTTACTGACTTTTGATTTAACTTGAACTGGTTTAGTTTCTTTAATCTCACTTAAATCGACTGAATCCACTTGAATTTCATTAAGGACTTGGTTCGCTTTTGTAATGATTTCTTTTGGTAAATCTGCCAGTGCCGCTACATGAATCCCATAGGAACGGTTGGCGCTTCCAGGTTGTACTTTATATAAGAAGGTGATCTCTTCATTTTTCTCTTGTACCAACACTTGATAATTGACAATGTTTGAATGTTTAGATGCTAAAGTCGTTAACTGGTGATAGTGTGTCGAAAAGATGGTTGTTGCTTTTATTTTCGTGGCAACATAATCTAAAATACTACCAGCAATGGCCATTCCATCATAGGTCGAAGTCCCACGACCAATCTCATCAAATAAGATGAGTGATTTTTCAGTCGCCTTGATAATCGCTTGATTGGCTTCTATCATCTCAATCATAAAAGTCGAATGACCTGACATAATATCATCGGAAGCACCCATTCTTGTATAAATAGCATCAAATAATGGGAGTTTCGCTTGTTTTGCTTTTACATAACATCCCATTTGAGCCATGATGATGGTTATGGCGACTTGTCTCATATAAGTCGATTTACCACCCATATTGGGTCCGGTTAAAATCATAATATCTTGGTTTTTATCCATCACAAAATCATTTGAGATAATGCGATGAGATTTGGTAGAAAACTCTAGGATAGGGTGGGTTGAGTCGATTAAAACAATCTCTTTTGTCTCACTAAAGCTTGGTTTGATGAAACCTGCTTGATTGGATATGGATGCCAATGAGGATAAACAATCAATTTTAGCCATAATTAATCCAGTATTTCTAATTAAATCGACATAATTGATGAGTTCTTCATTGAGTTCTTTTAAGAGTTGTGTCTCTATACGTTCTATTTCAGAACTGGCTGATAAAATCTTGTCTTCCTGTTCTTTAAGTTCATTGGTAAGATAACGCTCTGCATTGGTTAATGTTTGTCGACGGATAAAACCATATTCCTCTTTAATTAAATGGAGTTGTCCTTTTGAGACTTCAAGATAATAACCAAATTGTTTTGAGTAACCGACTTTTAAGTTCTTAATGCCTGTTTTATCTTTGAGGCTATTTTCATAATTGAGTAACCAACTGTTTGAATCGTTGAGTAATTGTCTGTACTCGTCTAGTTCTTGGTTGACGCCACTCTTAATGGTTGGATCATTGCCAATGCTTAAGGCTGGTTCATCAACTAGGATGGCTTCAATCTCGTTGGCGATAAAAAGGGTGTTTTCTATCTTTAGATTCTCTAAAAATATGGTTTCTTCAAATAAATCTTTGATCTTTTCAAAGGTGTTCAGTGATTTTTTTAATCTGACTAAATCTTGGGCATTACTCGTTTTATATTCTATTTTAGTACTTATTCGACTAATATCGTATAGGTCACTTAATAATTCATTAAGTTGATGATGAATAAGATACTCATCGACCAAATACCCTACTTTTTCTTGTCGCTCTAAAATATCTTCTTTCTTTAATAGAGGATATTTAATCCATTCTTTTAATAAGCGAGTCCCCATGCTGGTTTTTGTTTTGTTTAGATAGGAGAAAAGAGAATGACTTTTTGAGTTTGAGCGAATAACTTCTAATAGTTCTAAATTTTGTAAAGAAACATAATCTAGTTTCATTGTCTCTTTTTCATAATTGACTTGTTTGGGGTGTATGCTTTGTTTTTGAGTATATTCTAAATATGCTTCTAAGCGAGCTTTGGCCGCATCTAATGGTGTTTTATTCTTAACATTGATTTTATAATCACTGATTTCTATTTCGGTGTTATCTTCTAACCATTTTCTTTCATCTGATTGAGGGATTAATATCTCTTTGACTTGATGTTGTACCAATAAAGTTAATAATTGAGAGATTTCTTTCTCTATTTCAAAGGTTTTAAGTTGGTTAGAGGTAATGTCATATAAAACTATGTAGAAATTAAATAAATCAGAAGTGATACTTGCTAGATGGACCGATTCATTTTCATCATGATCAAAATTGGTTCCTTGGGTGATGATTTTAGTGACTTCGCGCTTGACTAATCCTTTGGCAGTGGCTGGATCTTCCATTTGTTGGGCGATGGCCACTTTATATCCTTTTGAGATTAAGCGTTGGATATAGGAATGGGCCGCATGATGTGGAACTCCACACATTGGCGCTTTTTGATTATTTCCAGCGGCGCGGGCAGTTAAGATCAGTTCTAATTCATTGGCCACAATTTTTGCGTCATCAAAAAAGAGTTCATAGAAATCACCTAATCTAAAAAATAGTAGTGTATCGGCTCCTACTTCTTGTTTCATATTTAAATACTGTTGTAACATGGGTGATAAATTTTCCATTAAAAAACCTCTTTTTACGT
Source organism: uncultured Erysipelothrix sp. (assembly GCA_964345765.1). Lineage (GTDB taxonomy): Bacteria > Bacillota_I > Bacilli_A > Erysipelotrichales > Erysipelotrichaceae > DUUI01. The sequence goes on along the minus strand of CAYFSJ010000019.1, from coordinate 11,972 downwards.
GGATACATTATACCATATCGACAAATAGGCTTTGTTTAATTGTTTAGAGTAATTCTTCAACACTAACATCATATAATTTAGATAAATGGGGTTGTACCATCAATTTTTGGTTGCTGAAAGATTTAAGGAGTTTTCATCTTTAATTTCTATAATAAGCGAACATAGAAAAGGAGATGTGTATGAAATCTTTGTTTAAAAGAATTAAGATTCTGGTCATGATCTTATTCTTAATGGGAACCTCTCTAAGACTCCCTTTATTAGCCAATACTCATACCGATTCAGTCGATTTAGGATATCACTGGACCGGATCTGATAGTCATGGTCGTACTTATATTGGCATTTTCGGACGATTGTATGCAGGCGGAGAATTAGCCTATTGTATTGAACCAGCCATTTTATTTGTTTCTGGTCCAAAATCCACCATTACCTTAGCCGATTATCAAGGAATGGATCAAAGTGTTAAGGATAAAATAGAGTTAATCGATTACTACGCCAAACTAATGGGAGCTGACACAAATAATCATGTTTATGTGACTGCACAAGTAATGATCTGGCATGTTATAGAGCCTTCATTAGTAGTTAATTTTCAAAACGGGATAACCGATGATGATTTTAATACTATCCGTGCACAGATTAATGCTAGAATTCAAAACCACTTAACAAAACCTTCTTTTGATGAGTCTTCTCATCAATTAAAACTCAATGAACCCCTTGTCTTAACTGACAATAATCAAGTGATTTCTGATTTTCACTTAACCCTTAGTCATCCTGAAGTTGCCAAGTTAACACAATCAGGTAATACACTCACTATTACACCTACCGCTGGTGGAACGACGACAATCACAGGTCACAAAGTGCTTGATGCATATACTGGAACCAGTTTAGTGTTTTATGAAGAAGGGTCACAAAATATTGCGAGTTTAAAACTAAACAATCAAGTGATGACTTCTTTTAATATCTCTGTTGAGGCGACTGGAAACTTACAAATCGCTAAAGTTAACAAAGATAATCAACCTATTAGCCAAGTTAGTTTTAATATCTCAACCTCACCAGATATGAGTAACCCAATAACGGTCATAACCAATGATACTGGATTAGCAGATGTTTCTGATTTAGCACCAGGCAGTTATTATGTTAAGGAAGTAAGTGTCCCAGAACCCTATATCTTAAGTGATGAAATTAAATCTGTCACCATAGAAATAGGACAAACGACAACGGTCTCTTTTATCAATGAAAAAGCTATGGGACAAATTATCTTAACTAAAACAGGCCCAAATCAAGAGTTAATCGAAGGGGTAGAATACCAACTGTTCAATGCGAATGGGGATTTAGTAGAAACACTGGTTACTAATAGTGATGGGATAATAAGGTCATCCATCCTCCCTTTAGGCAATTATGAACTTATCGAAACATCAATTGGTGCCCCATATTTACTTGATTCGACACCAATACCAGTCGTTTTAAGTTATAAAGATCAAACTGTCTCTTTAGTTATTAACGAAGTAAGTCAAATCAATGATGTCGCCAAAGGACAAATTCGGATTATTAAATCCGATGCCCAAGATTCAAACAACTATTTGAGTAACGCTGTTTTTGAAGTTATCGATAAGAATCAAGTTGTTGTTGATACATTGACCACTGATGAGCATGGGGTTGCGTTATCAAAAGAACTAGACTTAGGGAGGTATACGCTTAAAGAAATTCAAGCACCTGAAGGCTTTGTTCATAATGAAGAACCCATACCAATTGAACTTGTTTACAAAGATCAATTAACTGAGATTGTCATGACAGAAAAAGAAATCATCAATGAACCAATTAAGGGTAAAATTCAAATCGTTAAAGTGGACGCATCAAATGAAGAACTGCCAGTACAAGGGGCTGTTTTTGAAATCTTAAGTCTACCGAACAGAGAATTTGTTGAGACAATCACATCAAATAACAACGGTTTTGCCTTCAGTAGTGATTTACGATATGGCGATTATGTTATTAGAGAAATTGAAGCACCTCAACAGTTCTATTTAAACAAGAAAGAATATCCAGTCTCGATTCGTGAACATGAAAAAGTTGAAATACTGTATGTATCAAATGATTTAGTAGAAATTAAACTTGGTATTCAAAAGATTGATCATGAAACCAATCAACCTTTATCAGGAGCAATTTTTGAAATCTATGATGAAAACAATGAACTTGTTAGTTTTGAATACTTAAATGATAACAACCAAGTTGTTAAACAAACTCAACTCATAACAAATAATGAAGGTTTAGCCTATACTCAAGGGAAGCTAACCTATGGAACTTATACTTTAGTCGAAAAGGTTGCGCCTACGGGTTATATACGTTCAGAACCTCAAACCTTTAGTATTACTCGTGATACTGAGACTGTAGATTTAGAAGTTATTGGTCGTACTACTTTAAAGAATATTTCTAATCAACAGACTGAAACACATATTTCTAAGATTGATATTTATGGGAATTTTGTACCTGGTGCTGTTTTAACCCTTTATCATCAGAATCAACCAATTATCACTTTCACCTCTTCAAATGAACCTTTTGTTATAAAGGGATTAAAGGTAAATGAGACCTATACCTTAGTCGAAGAGATTGCTCCAGAAGGGTATGTTGTCAGTGCACCAGTTAATATTACTATTACTGAGACTACTCAACCTCAAGTATTAGAGATGATTAATGAAAGGACTCCACATTTAAAAACAAATGCTTTCTTTGATAATGGACTAAAAGAATCAATGCCAAAAGAAAACTTAAAAGTGGTTGATTTAGTCGAAGTAACCAATCTATGGGTTAATAAAGAATATCAAATGATTGGTCAACTTATCGATTATCAAACACATGAGGTCGTATCTACAAGTCGATTAAATTTTATTGCCGAAAGTGAAGAGATGGTAGTTGAACTAAAGTTTGAACTAGATACTACTGATTTATTAGGTAAAACCTTGGTTGTTTTTGAAGATTTATATCGTCAAGATCGTCACTTAGCGACTCACCATGATTTAGAGAATAAGAATCAGACTGTTCGAATCCCAAATCTATCCACATCAGCAGCATCAAAAGACAACCAAAAAGAGGTCTTACCGCTTAATGACATTGTAATTGTGGATAAGGTTAAATACACTGCTTTAAATACTTCTTCAGAATATGAATTAGTCGGACAGTTAGTTCTTAAAGAAAATGGAAAGATTCTCTCTGAGAACACCATGACATTTACGCCACAATCAAGTGATGGGGAAGTTGATTTAGAATTTAAATTTGATGCATCACAGTATGCCAATAAAGAAGTCGTCGTATTTGAGAGTCTATATTTGAATGATGTACTCATTGGACAACATAAGGATTTAAATGACAAACACCAAACAGTGAAGATTGTTGATCCAACATTAAAAACGTCTGCCTCAACAAACTCTCGTACTAAAGATAATCCAACTTTCGTGACAATTGTTGATGAAGTGAACTATTCTAACCTGATTGTAGGTAAAGAATATCAAGTTAAGGGAATACTGATGGATAAAGAGACCCAACTTCCACTATTAATTGATGATAAGGAGATTACATCAGAGATATCGTTTGTTGCTAGGAGTAAGTCAGGGACACTCTTACTAGAGTTTAGTGTTAATGCTTCGAAAATAAAAGAAACCTCAATTGTTGTATTTGAACAGCTTTATTATCAAGACCAATTGATTAGTGAACATGCAGATATTGATGATGAAGATCAAACGGTTCATTTCTATACCATTAAAATTCAAAAAGTTGATTCTAAGGATTCGTCAATTAGATTAGAAGGAGCACAATTTGAACTATTAACAAAAGATGGAATTAAAGCTGATACAAATAAAACAAACCAGAAGGGAATTGTTGAGTTTGTTGTCGAGAAGGGAGAGTGGATAATAAAAGAAACAGAAGCGCCACAAGGTTATCTTATAAATCCACAAGAATATCCTATTGTGGTTGACTCTTCACTTGATCTTGAGGTCCAAAACAAAAAGATTCCAACCAAACTACCAACTTTAGGTAGTAAAGATTCTGTACTAATGACTTTGTCTGGATCCTCCTTGGTGGGTTTGGGTTTATATATCTTTAAACGTAAGAAAGAAGTGCGATAATTACTCATACCTTTGACAGTTTATAACGAAAAAACGTTTATAAATCCCTTTAATTAGTGGAGTATAAACGTTTTTCTTTTTGTTAAGGTTTATAGTAATATTTTCTATCGTGTTTTGAGCGTGGTATAATATCAACACTATGACAAACAGACAAGTAAAAAAAGATGAAAAGTTTTATTTAGATTGGCTCTTGCTAGGAATTCTTGGTCTTTTTATGGTGGTTTCATTAGTCGCCATTTATAAAGCTGGAAATCATCTAGGTGTATCTACCCGTGGTTTAGTCGCCAAACAAGGAATGTGGTATGTTTTAGGCTTTGTAACCATCTTTGTTTTAATTAAGTTAGGGCCTGAAATCTTATATAGAGCTTCGAAAATCTTTTATTTTATATTTTTATTTCTATTAGCCTTTTTAATTATCGTGAAGTATACCCCGGCTTTACAGGGTCCTTTTAGATTTTTAATAACTGAAGTCAATGGAGCCTGGGCTTGGTATCAACTCCCTGGTGCTGGAACTTTCCAACCATCTGAATTTATGAAGATTTGGCTGGTATTTATAACAGCTGATGTGATTCATCAACATAACTCTCGTATTGAACGACCAAATCTTAAGAATGATTTAAAGCTATTTATAAAGATTGGACTATGGGTATTACCACCTTTGTTTTTAATCTTCTTACAACCCGATACCGGATTACCGCTAATTATTGTGATTAGTATTATCTTTATGATGTATGTGGCTGGGACAAAAAACTATTGGTTCTTGGGAATCTTAGTAGGATTAGTACTTTTATACTTTGGTGTTATTTATCTTTATTATAATCATCTAGATATTCTTGGTAATTTAGTAGGGGGGTCCGGATCAAATCAATATAAATTGAGACGATTCTTTGGGTGGCTCGAATATGAAAAATACGCCCAAACTTGGGGTTATCAATTGTATAATTCATTGATTGCCTTAGGAATGGGTGGTACTACAGGTTTAACTCAATCAAACTTCATTGTTCATATATCAGAAGCTCAAACCGACTTTATCTTCTCGGTTATTGGTTCTCAATTTGGTTTGTTTGGATCGCTAGGTGTGATTGGTTTATGTTTATTACTTAATTTAAAACTAATTGTGACGGCCATTACATCGATTGATTCAAAATCAAAATACATTATCGGTGGAATATTAGGAATCTTTATGTATCAACAGATTCAAAACATCAGTATGATGATTGGCTTACTCCCTATTACTGGGATTACCTTGCCTTTGATTTCCTATGGTGGATCGTCACTTATCTCTTATATGATTTCGTTGTCGTATCCATTTATGGTTTATAATCACACAAAAAACAATCCTGTTTATGAGGAATCAAAAATGCCTAGTTATGTATCAGAAAAGGTTTCTTAATCGGGAATAATAACTATTATTTCTTAGTCTTAGAAAATTGACGTTCTTATTTGAAAATGAGATGTCAATTTTTTTTGTTTTATGAAGGTTAATATTTAAGTGATCATAGATTAACATCGCCCCTTCAAAATCTTGGCTTTCAAAAGTAATATGCGCTTTAGAATTTAAAACTAAAGGGGAATGTAATGATCGATAATAACGATGATGGATTCCTGAAATTTCAGTTAGCTGTAACGCTTGAAGGGTATCATCGATGATTGCGCCACCTATAGAACGGTTATAGGCCGTAGAGCCTAATTGTCCACTGACACAAAGACCATTTCCTCTAAATTCTTCTAAAAATTCATCATTCACAGAAACTTTCATCACTTGTGTTTTAGTAATATTTTCAACACGGGCTTCATTTAGTGCATAAACATGGTGTCTTAGTTGCCCATCCCCACCATAACACAGCGATTGAATCATTGGATGAGAAACAATACATTGAATATTATCTAAATCTTGAACAAACTGTTCAATCTCACTAGAAGTATAGTCGGTGAAAAAACCAAGGGTTCCTGTATGAATACCAACAAATTTAACTGACTCAATTTTATCAATATATTGATGAATGGCATGGAGTAAAGTCCCATCACCACCTACCGTGATAATGAGTTCTGGGTTCTCTTGATCAGGTTGAAATCCTTTGTCTTTTAACAGTCTTGAAAGATAGGTCGCTCTTTCTAATGAGAGCTCATCGTCTCGATGATGAATATAATATTTCATTTTTGCCCCTTTCTGCGTTAGAATAGATGTATGAAGAAAAATATAGAGATTGAATTTAAAACATTACTGAATGAGTCAGACTATGCTCGTCTTAAAGATAGCTATTTTAAACAAGCTAGATTAATAGAACAACAGAATCGTTATTTTGATACTGTCACCAATGATTTATACGATCGTAAGATGACGGCTCGAATTCGACGTGCTAATAATCGTTCTCTTTTTACTCTAAAACAAGTTAATCAAGTCAATCAAATTGTTGAATATGAGATTGAGGATGACAAGCTTCAAATCGATGATCCTCGTATTACTGAGTTGTTGGTTAAGCTTAATCTTCCATTAACCATCATTGAAATTGCTAGAACGACAACCAATCGTTTAATTTTAGAAGATGATGCCGGTGAGTGGTGTTTAGATAAAACTGAATTCTCAAATGCGATAGACTTCGAACTTGAATATGAACTTACCAAAGATACTTTAGATGAACGCTCAGGTTTAGACCGTTTCACAGAATTCTTAGAGTCATATGACATTGTTTATAAACATGGTCCTTCGAAATTTCAGCGAGCTCTTTCATATTGAGCTAAGATGGAATCTGATAGACTCGTTCGACCAATGACTTCTATGTTTAGAGGTGTCTGAATCGTTTCTTTAATTAAACCAATTAAGCCAAGAACACTGTAGTGTTCTTTTTTGTTTTGTGTATAAATGGGTATATGGATAATTGGTTTGTTATCAACAATTGTGTATTTGATGGTTGGATTACTCATTAATGATTCACCAAACTCTAGTTTAAAACGGTTATCTTTAGGATTAAATAGGGAGCTTTCAGTAATCAATTGTGACACTTCATATAAAGTTGCTAATGAGCCTAGATGATGAATCACATCATCTTGACTCTCACTCCATAGATCCAGTCCACCGTACTGTTTAACATCTCTTAGTATTTGAGAGGTTATGTTGTTTTCGCTATCGAAATAAACAAAGCTTTCTACTTGTTTATTTAACTCGTAACCATAATCACTTAAATAAATCGGACTCTTAAAGTAAGTGACATTATCTAAGAATAAGCAGTTTAGTTTATCAGGTAATTCTTGATCGTCTCGAATTCTTGAAATCGAATTTAGAAATTCATCTTTTGATGAATAGCCTAATTGTTCTTGATAGCGATTAAATAATGTCTTTGTTTTTAAGTTTTTAATCTGTTTAAGCTGACCAAACCCAAGTAATCCTTTTTCTTGACGACGTGTTTTACACAAGAAAAATAATAAGTCATTATGACCGAAGTTACTAAAGTTCTTTGTGTTGAAACGCCAAAAGACAATTTCACGATGTGAATGTAATCGATGAAATTCGACGGTGTTTCTAGAAATTACATGAGCGATTGAGGCCATTAAAAATCATACTTCTTTCTATTTTTAATCGAGCGCGTTAATGTCATTTCATCAATGTACTCTAAATTCCCACCCATTGGTAATCCTTGAGCTAATACTGTGACTTTGGCTTTATCTTGAAGCTTCTTAGCAATGTAATAAGAGGTTGTCTCTCCCTCCATCGTTGGGTTTAGCGCTAAGATAACTTCCTCAACTTCATTATCAACTTTATTAATCAGTGATTCAATATTTAAATCGTCTGGCATCACTTGATTAACTGGGGAAATTAATCCGCCCAAAACATGGTAATAACCGTTGTATTGATTTATCCTCTCAATTGCTAGAATATCTTTAGGATAAGCAACAACACACAATAAAGTGTTGTCTCTAGTCTTGTCTAGACAAATATCGCACAAATCCTCTTGAGTAAAGTTACCACAATTATTACAGTGCTTTATCTTATTTTTAGTTTCAACAATTTGAGAGGCTAAATTTGACACGCTTTCCTGGTTTAACGACAAAATATGGAGAGCATATCGCTCAGCCGTTTTATTACCTACACCAGGTAATTTCTTAAATTCTTCTATTAATTGTGTTAAGACTTTTGGATACATTCTAATCCTCTACTATGATTTCACCGAAAACTTCTCTGAGGAGTGTTTCGGGATCTTTGGCTACTTCAGTTTCATTATTCTCAATTGAAAAATCAATTTGAATCTGGTTTGGATCTGGTAACTCTTTATTTTGATACTTAACCATGAATTCCTTGGTAATATCATTGAATCGTCTAGTATCAATTACAAAGACTTTTCTAGGTTCAACAACTTCACTGATTAACTCGTGAAGTAAGTTTATATTAGTCTCTTCATTTAAAGAAATAACATCATTTGGGTTTTCAACAACTAAAACAATAAACTCTTTGTTTGATACCCCAATAAAACTATTATTAAGTAAGAAGTTTAATCTTCTATATTTTAAATTATTTAAATATAATTTAACACTCTTGTAGGATTCTGTGTCTTGTGTTCGTAGTTGTTTATTTCCTAAAACCATTAATTCAATAACTTGATCATTGGATAATTCCTCTTCTGATAATGGTTCATTCACAAGATTTTCTTCAACAGGCTCAACTTCTTTTTCAATACTCACATTTTCTTCAACCACTACAGTTTCTGAAACTTCCTTTGTCTCTAATTCAGCTTCTTTGACTTCTGGTTCAGGTTTAACTGTTTCTTCCAAAGAAAATTTCAATTGAGTTGGTTTAATCATATTAATGAGCATAACCTCAAGATAGGATTGGTATTGTCCATTTAATCGTGCTTCTTGAGAAATATTCAACATTTCATTAGACAATTTTATTAATAAATCATTTTGATCTAGCTTAACCAACTCTTCAACATAAGGTCTATTTAAATTTGAAACCAACTCTATATTCTGAGTTAGTGAATAAACTAATGTTTCTTTACATAAATTGATAAAATCAAATAGGTATCGTTTGTAATCAATACTCTTATTTTCTAATTCGTCTAAAAGTTTTAATCCATTAGCCAGGTCATTATTAATAATTGTTTCAATTAATTCCTTTTTGTCTTGAGGGGTACTAATACGATAAAGTTCATTTAAATCATTAACGCTTATAGTATCTTTACTATATGCGATGGCTTGTTCAAGTATCGTTAAAGAATCACGATGTCCACCATCGGCTAGATTGGCAATTAACTCGACAACTCCATCTTCTACCTTTAAGTTTTCACCTTCAATAACTCGTTCTAAATTCTTAATAATTTCTTTATTGGAGATTCGAGTAAAATCATAACGTTGACAACGTGAAATAATGGTTGGTAATACCTTATGGACTTCAGTGGTGGCTAAGATAAAAACCACATGTTCTGGCGGTTCTTCTAATGTCTTTAATAGCGCATTAAAAGCCCCAGTCGTTAACATGTGGACCTCATCGATAATATATACTTTTTTCTTCGCTTGTAGCGGAGCATATTTAACACGTTCGATTAAATCACGAACATCATCAACACTATTATTACTTGCTGCATCAATTTCAATAATATCAGGATGTGATTCTTGATTGATGGCCTCACACATCTCACAATGATTACATGGTGCTTCTTGTGGGTTTAAACAGTTAATTCCCTTCGCAAGAATTTTGGCGATAGTCGTTTTTCCTGTACCTCTAGAGCCAGTAAATAAGTAGGCATGCGCAAGCTGATCTCGAACAATCGCGTTCTTCAAGGTTACAACAATATGTTGTTGTCCAATCACCTCTGAAAATTGTTGTGGTCTATATGATCGATAAAGTGATTTATACGCCATTATTAGCCTCCTTACACTGTTAACATTATATCATGAAATAGAGTCCTTCTTTTTCCTTTTAGACTTAAAGTATGACTTTAATAATGTTTCACTTTCAACCTCTAAAATACCACCTGTTACTTCAGGATAATGATTCAGTTTAGGTAGTAAACTTACGTCTACAACTGATCCATAAGCGCCTCCTTTTGGATCGCTCGCTCCATAATAAACTTTCTTGATTCGTGCTTGAGTAATCGCACCCGCACACATAATACAGGGCTCTAGTGTTACATATAATTCACAGTCTTCTAAACGCCAAGAACTTAATTTCTGATTGGCTTCTTTTATAGCATTAACCTCCGCATGACTTAAAACGTGATTATCTTTCTCACGTGTGTTATATCCTGTGGCGATGACTTCATCGTTTAAAACAATGACACAACCTACTGGCACTTCATCTTCACTTTCAGCTTGTTTCGCTAATTGCATAGCGAGTTCCATATATTTAATGTTCATGTGCTTCACCTATAAAAAAAGCCACTACACACATCAGAGCTAGTGTAAGGCTGCTGTATTCCTACCCTGACCTGGTTAACTAGATAATGTTGTAGTAGCTCTATCATTATATAAAATATTCCCAGGATTTTCAACACTATTAATGTTAGTTATTTAATTAACATTATATAAACGTAGTTGAATTATCTCTTAAATCCCATAAGACCATTCTATTGAACAAACAAGTTAATTTCCCATCAACAACATCTTTATGGTGATGACCGAAATACCAACGATCAAAAAATTGTTGGTTAGCGTATAGTTTATCCAATTCAAAAGCTGGATGAACTCTAAGTCCTCTTTCTTCCATAGTTTTAAGAAGATATTTATCACTCGCATCTTTTATGTTATACCCATAGTTTTTAACAATAAATTCTCTTGGTCCATCATGTGAAACAACAACATCAACGGGACCCTTGTCAAATAGCTGATAAATTGCTTGATCCGAGTCTTCTTTTAAAGGTAATTCTTGTTTGTACAAACTTATATCAATTGTTCTAAATCCATAATCTATCGAATAACCTCCTGGATAAAACCATAAGGTCTTATTATTGTAAGTGACTATCTCTCCTATGATTGGAGCAAATATATTTTCTCCTATTTGATAACCTTTGGCGTTGTATCTTTCAACAATCGGTTGTTCTTCAATCCAATTGTAATTTTCATGATTTCCCAAACAGACAACAACAGGACTTGGTAAGTTATTCCAAAATTCATATACCTCATCTTTTGGCTTAGCCCAACTTATCCCAATATCACCACAATGAACAATTAAATCATCCTTTGTCATTCCTAAGAATTTTAATCTTTCGATTGTTATTTTTCCGATATCATTAAATCCATGGGTGTCGCCTACAAATAGTATTTTCATAGCAACCTCCTATTTATATTCATTATAAACTAACTTTTAAAAAAGGCCTATATTTCATACAAGCTTTTTTTATAAGTCTTTTTATTCTACCTGACTATCAAAGTATTTCTTTATTTCATCTTCTGTAGTGAAAAAACCTTCTGTTCTTTTAGGAACGTTTTTTAAACCAATATTTTCTTTGACTTTAATATAACCAGTAGTTTGATTTAAACCGGATAATTTTAAGTAGATATGATCGTGAAAATATCTTAGTTTCTTTACATCTGTGTCTCTGTATCCTTCAATTGGTTTACCTGCATAACCTAGTTCTACGTCCCCATAAAAGACAAAGAGTACTTCATAAATAATGTTTTTGTAATCATCTGGACCGTCACAAGAAATCAAAGGACCACAACCTCGATAAAGATAATAGATACTTTGTTCTTGGTAAACTCCCCTTAATATCGACCCTAATATATACGGTCTGTCTTTATGTATCGCTTTATAAGCCTTTGATGAATCAAGATATTTTATTATATCTTCATCTGTCATGTCATATATGTCAATCAATTCTTTTTCTTCTGGTGTCCGATTATCTTTTTCTTTAAACGAACCAG
>CAYFSJ010000018.1:0-30571 GCA_964345765.1 uncultured Erysipelothrix sp. | reverse complement strand
TGCTAATAGGTTGGTTAATCTATGATAATGCTAGACTTGTCGAAAACACCTTTACCATAAAATCAGATAAAATAAGTTCTCCTGTTTTAATCGCTCATCTTTCAGATGACCATAACAGTTCTTATCATCAACAAATCATTCAAAAACTAAGTGATAAAGATTTAGATTTAATCGTTATAACAGGTGATTTAATCGATGAAAAAACCACTGATTTAGACTGAATTGAACAATTTCTAAAAGAATTAACAGAACTTTCACCAGTGTATTATGTGACAGGCAATCACAATGTTAACACCCATCTCTTTACTGATTTATTAGCGTTGTTTGAAGACTGTCAAGTACACTATTTAAGTGATGAAACCCGATTATTCAATGAGGAAATCAGCATCAGTGGTCTTAATGATCCAGTCATTGGATTTGATATTAATCAATTAAATCTTGATGATAGTAAGTTTAACTTAGTCTTAAGTCATCGGCCAGAACTCTTTGAAACCTACATAAAAGCAAAGATGGATTTAGTCTTAAGTGGTCATGCGCATGGTGGACAATTTAGATTGCCACTAATTGGTGGAATCATCGCCCCAAACCAAGGTTTCTTACCAGACTACACTAAAGGTCACTATGAATATGAACAAACCCATATGATTGTTAGTGTAGGCATAGGCGATAGCGTGATATCTTTTCGACTCAATAATCCCTCAGAAATAAACTATATACACTTAGTTGGAGAATAAAATGAAGATAACGTTTAATCAAGAAACATTAGGCTTTACCATAAATACCACTAGCACAACATGGCAATGGGATCCATCCTTTGAACCTTATTTTATTATAGGGGATCAAAAGACCTATTTTAAAGAGGCACAAACAATTGATCATCAAATCAATGAACAGTTGATTATGTCTACCTACCAATTTGATCAATTCTCATTTAAAACAAAGGTTTCTGTTAATGAAGAGCATGAAGTCTTTTTTGAGTTTGAAGAAATAACTCCTTGTCCTCTTGATAAAGTCTATTGGCCAGGACCAGTTGATTTCAGTCAAAAACGATCGGATTGGGTTACGTATTTAAACTATCAACAAGGATTAATGATTCCTAATGACTGGGATTATCCCTTAACAAATCTTGTCTTTGATGGTCTTTTTAATACGGCCGCTGCCTATATGCCCTGGATTGCTCAAAGTAAAGATGAGGGCAGTTATTTGTGTACCTGTTTAACGCCTTGGGATGCTGGCTATTATTTATCTCAACCAAATAATCGAGTTGGATTTTATATGAATAAATCATTAGGTTCAATCAACTACAAACGCGTTTTCCGTTATACATTCTTTGAAGAATCCGATATCAATGTAATCACCAAGCGATATCGACAATATGTTGAAAAAGAGGAAAAATTTAAAACTTTACAAGAAAAGAGAAGCTTGGTTAATCATTTATCTCAATTAGTTGGATCTGTTGTTGTTCATACGGGAATTAAAACTAATATTGAACCTGACTCAAGAATGTACAAAGACGATTCTCTAAATAAAGTGACTCCTTACTTAGATGTAAGTAAACTCATCGATCAGTATCATCAGCTTGGGATAGAAAAGCTGTATCTTCATTTAGATGGATGGGCACAACCAGGTTATGACAATCAACATCCTGACTATAATCAAGCTGTTAAAGAAGCAGGCGGTTGGAACGATTTTAAAAAATTAGTCGATTCAGTTAGGTCAAAAGGATACCTTTTTGGGATTCATGATCAGTATCGTGATTATTACTTTAAAGCACCAAGCTTTGATTTAGAGAAAGCAGTTCTTTTAGAAGATGGCACTCACCCAATTCATCAAAATTGGGCAGGGGGAAAACAAAGCTATCTTTGTAGTGAATTTGCCCTAAAGTATGTCCAAAGAAATTTTGAGATACTAAAAAATCATTCAATCCATTTAGATGCAGCCTATTTAGATGTCTTCACCTGTAATGAGGCCGATGAGTGTTTTCATCCTCAACATAAAATCTCAAGAAGAGAAGGATACAGAAATCGACTAAACTGTTTTAAGTATTTACTTGATCATCAAATTCTCAGTAGTTCAGAAGAAGTGAATGAATGGGCCTTAGAGTCACTGGTCTTTTGTCACTATGCACCTTATGATTTTATGTTAAGAGAACCAGGATCTAAAAAATATGGCATCCCCATTCCATTATTTAATATGGTCTATCATGATTGTGTTATTATTCCTTGGATGATGGAAAATCATGAGCAGGAAGATTATTTCTTATATGCTTTATTAAACGGTGGGATTCCATATTTACAAAGAGATGGTGCTTATCAAAATATTGATGGAGCCTTTGAGAAACAAGAATCACTCGATCTACAACAACATCTTAAACGTTGTCAGATAGTGAGTGATTTACATCAACAAGTGGCCTTTGAAACAATTGAGAATTACTTGATAGAAGGAGATATTCATCAAACAACCTTCAGTAATAATGTCGTTGTAAGGGTTAACCTGAAGTCAAAAGAATATAGCATCACAAAAAAGTGATATACTAAAAATCGAGGTGATGATAATGATAAAAGATCATAACAAAGTAATAATTGTAGGAAATGGAGCAGTAGGCTCTAGCTATGCCTTTAATTTAGTCACAAGTGAATTAGTTCAAGAAATTGGAATTATTGATATTAACCATGAGAAAGCAGTAGGAGATGCGATGGACTTAAGTGATTCATTAGCCTATACTTCCCCAAAGCATATCTATGGCGCTACCTATGATGATTGTCATGATGCTGATTTAGTTGTCATTACTGCGGGCGCTCCTCAAAAAGAGGGAGAAACTAGACTTGATTTAGTCAATAAGAATTTGAAAATTATGAAAAGCATCATCGAATCAATCATGAAAAGTGGTTTTGATGGGCTCTTATTAATCGCATCCAATCCTGTCGATATAATGACTCAAGCGGCATATAAATTATCTGGCTTAGATGCGTCAAAAGTCATCGGTTCAGGCACAGCCTTAGATTCGGCTCGCTTTAGAAAAGAGATAGCTTATTTTTTAGATGTCGATGCCCGTAATGTTCATGGCTATATAATGGGAGAACATGGGGATTCAGAATTTCCAGTTTGGTCCCATACTAATGTTGGTGGCTTATCTATTTTTGAATGGTTAAAAGATAATGAGAATATCGATGAAGAAACCCTCGTGAATACCTTCTTTAAGGTTAAGAATGCGGCCTATGAAATTATTAAGCGTAAAGGGGCAACCTATTATGGGATTGCGGTGACATTAACAAGAATTACTCGAGCTATCTTTAATGATGAGAATGCGATTATGCCACTCTCTGTTTATGTGGATGGGTTATATGGGATTAATGATACGTATTTAGGCGTTCCAGCAGTCATAAATCGTCAAGGAATTAAACATATAATTGAGATTCAACTTAATGAATCTGAACAAAATAAAATGGAATTATCAGCTAAGACTTTACAAGAAGTAAGACAGAATTCTTTTGAAGCGGTAGGTATCGAGTAGTCATATCGTTTGTTTCAAATGAGGTTCCTTAGTATAGTTAATGCATGGAAAAAGTTAGAAACAACACGAATTTACTCTCTATGGGAATCTTAGCTATCTATTTATTAATCTTTTTTACAATTGATTATTTAAATATGCCCTATACGGTGATGGCAAAAGAAGAGGGGATTATTGTGGTTAGTCTTCACATCTTTTTAAACTTAGTGATGGCGGGACTTTCAACTTATCTATTTCGATTACATGAATCAGTCTTTTCTCAAATTGGAAAAGAAATTAAAGGGTCTAACACACCAGTTTATGCCTCCATCTTTGGATTACTAACCTATGGCTGTACTCCGTGTGTTATTTCATTCTTTGCGGCAATTGGAATTAATTTCACCATTGTAGCTCTGCCATGGGCAGGATTGCCATATAAACTGATTTCATTATTAATCCTGTTGATTGGAATTTGGTTCTCGCATCAACAAATGAAGAAGGCATGTTCAATCTGACATGCTTTTTATTTTGTTTCATTTCTACTATAATTGAGATATGACAGCGAAACAAGCCGCACAAAAATGGAATTTGAGTTTAGAAACAATCTACACCTATCTAAGAGAAGGGTTGATTTTTGGTGCCTATAAAAATGAAAATGGTCACTGGGTCATTGATGATCATGCTTTAAAACCCCTAAGAATACGGTCGAATGCGTTTACCAATGAACAACAACGATATCGATTGATTCTTCAAGCACTTAATCATCGTCAAAGCATCTCACAAAATCAGTTTGATTCTGACTTAAAGGATTATTTTTATGTTCTTGAGGAAAGTGGAAATATCATTAAACTTAAGAATAGTCAGCATCAAGATTTGTTTGGTCAATATAAACCAACTCAACTTGGTTTAAACACCTTAAAAAGCCAAACAAAATTAATCGAATTGGTCCGTTTAGCGATCGATTTATTAAAATTGGTATAAAGCTCAAATGAGCTTTTTTAAGTGCATTAATCTTGTTATAATTAAAAAGTAGAAAAGGAGAAATCATGTCTAGTAAAACACTTGAAACATTTTTGAACCAAGAGATTGATTCTTTAAAAGAAAAAGGACTTTACAATACTATTGAGCCCTTAGAAGGACCTAATGGTCCAATCATTACCATCGACTCTAGAGAGTTGATTAACTTGTCCTCTAATAATTACTTAGGATTGGCCAATCATCCAGAAATTGTTGAAGCTTGTAATCAAGCCAATCTAGAATATGGCGTAGGGGCTGGTGCTGTAAGAACCATTAATGGGACGATGGACATTCATTTACAATTAGAAAAAGTTCTTGCTGAATTTAAACATACGGAGGCAGCCATTGTTTTCCAATCTGGATTTAACTGTAATATGGGTGCTATTTCTGCGGTTATGGACAAAAATGATGCCATTTTATCTGACCGCTTAAACCATGCTTCAATCATTGATGGTTGTCGTTTATCAAGAGCCAAAATAATTCCTTATGGCCATAATGACATGGAAGACTTGGAGCGCTTGGCAAAAGAAACTAAAGAATCAGGACAATATAATAAAATTATGATAATTACCGATGGCGTTTTCTCAATGGATGGCGATGTCTGTAAATTAGATGAAATTGTTGAAATCGCAGAAAAATATGACTGCATGGTTTATGTCGATGATGCTCATGGATCTGGAGTAATGGGACAAGGTGCTGGAACCGTTAAACATTTTGGTCTAAGTGATAAAGTTGATTTCCAAATGGGAACTTTATCAAAAGCCATCGGGGTTGTTGGTGGCTATGTGGCGGGTAAACAAAATTTAATCGATTACTTAAAAGTAAAAGCTCGTCCATTCTTATTCTCAACCTCATTAACACCAGGGAATGCGGCAGCTTGTATTAAGGCCATCGAATTGTTGCAACAATCCGATGATTTAATGGATGCCCTATGGGATAAATCTCAATACTTAAAAGACAAATTAGTTGAAGCAGGCTTTGATATTGGTCATTCTGAAACACCAATTACGCCTGTTATGATTGGGGATGAGAACTTAACACAACAATTCTCAAAACGTTTAAATGAAGAAGGTGTCTATGCTAAGTCGATTGTTTTCCCAACAGTTCCACTAAATACTGGACGTATCCGTAATATGCCAACAGCTGCTCATACCTACCAACAATTAGATGAGGCGGTTGAAATCTATAAGAAAATTGGCCAAGAATTAGGAGTTATCTAATGAAAAAAATATTAGTAACAGGAGCCAATGGACAAATTGGAAGTGAACTAGTTGAACTGCTTCAAAAAGAATATGGACTTGAAAATGTGGTTGCTAGTGATATCAAAGAAAAATCGGTTAATGCTGGTATTTATGAAAAACTGGATGTTTTAAATTATGAAGATTTCCTTTATATTGCTAAGAAATATGAGGTAGATACCATTATTCATTTAGCTGCTGTTTTATCGTTTGTGGCTGAAACCAAACCTGTTTGGGCATTTAACTTAAATATGAATGGGTTGCTCAATTCATTAGAAGTAGCCAAAGAAATAGGGGCTCAACATTTTGCGGCAAGTTCAATTGGAGCTTTTGGTCCCACTTCACCGTTAGTAGATACCCCTCAAATGTGTGTTCAAAGACCTGAAACAATGTATGGTATCACAAAGGTAACAGGAGAATTATTGGGTGACTATTATCATCAAAAATATGGTGTTGATACACGTAGTGTTCGTTTTCCGGGTTTAATAAGCTATAAGACTTTACCAGGTGGTGGTACCACGGATTATGCGGTTCAAGTGTATTATGATGCATTGGAAAAGCAAGAATCAGTTTGTTATTTAAATCCTGAAACAACTCTTGATATGATGTATATGCCGGATGCATTACATGCCATTATTGATTTAATGGAGGCTGATGGAGATCAACTTAAACATCGAAATGCTTACAATATCTCTAGTATGTCTGTGACACCTAAAGATTTTGAGAAGAGCATTCAAAAAATTATCCCAGAATTTAAGATGATTTATGAGGTTGATCCAGTTCGTCAAAAGATTGCTGATTCATGGCCAGATAAAATGGATATCCATTGTGCTCAAGATGAGTTCAATTTCTTAAGTTTTTATGATTTAGATAAAATGTCAGAAGATATGATTAAACAATTGAAATTAAAACAAAAGGACAACTAGTTGTGTCCTTTTGTGTTTCGACGGTCTAAACCATCTTGCATGTATTGTTGTAACGCTTCTTCTTTGGTTCTATGTTCAAATCTTGAACGTCTTGCCTCTGGATCTTCCATTTCTTCAATTTCATCCAAGGATGGATCGATTAATGAAGGATCCTTTAAATTGACATCTTCACGGTCAACCGCTTCTTGAGTATCAAGGTTTTCACCTTGGTGACCTGTAGGATGGACAAGTTCATGTTCTTCAAAATCGCCATCAAATTTAATATCTGACATAAAATACCTCCTAGGTTTATTATAGACTAATTTGTCATTAATGTCGGAGAAGTAACAATTGTAATTACTGTCGACATACAGTAAGATTAGAGAGTATTAAAGGAGTTTAGTTATGTTTAAAGGTCCAATTAAATATTTTATCGCATTTATCTTTGTTTTGTTTTTAGGCATCATGGCACTGTTCTTTTTTGAAATTCAAGCCATTAATAATACTCGAGTCAATCATGTGGAGCTTAATCATGTACAAGATGGCACCTATGTTGGGGAAGCATCATCCATCTTAATCCATGTAAAAGTCTCTGTTGAAGTAGAGAACAATGAAATTAAAAATATTGAATTACTAGAATATGCTCATAACCGTGGTGAAGAGGCAACCCTCGTTTTAGATTACATTGTCGATCATAATACGACTAAAGTTGATAATGTTTCCTCAGCCACAACCTCAAGTATTATGATGAAAGCAGCGGTCGCAGATGCCCTCAACCAAGGGGTTAATCCATGATTCAAGTCAAAGGCTTAACCAAGACCTATACGACTGGTGACTTTGTTCAAAAAGCGTTAGACAATGTCTCACTTAATTTTAGAGATAATGAATTTGTGGCGATTCTAGGTCCCAGTGGCTCAGGAAAAACCACTTTTTTAAATGTGGTCGGAGGCTTAGACCGTTATGATTCTGGAGACATTATTATTAATGGAACATCCACTAAAGAGTTTAATGATAGACAATGGGATGCCTATCGAAATAAATCAGTAGGATTTGTTTTTCAGTCTTATAACTTAATTAGTCATTTATCGATTTTGGATAATGTTGAATTATCGATGACATTAGCCAAAGTGAATTCTAATGAACGCAAACAAAAAGCACTCGAAGGCTTAGATCGAGTTGGTTTAAAACAACATGCGCATAAAAAACCAAATCAACTATCCGGTGGCCAGATGCAACGGGTCGCTATCGCAAGAGCATTGGTAAATGACCCAGACATTATTTTAATGGATGAACCAACGGGTGCGCTTGATACTAAAACATCTATTGCGGTGTTGGATTTAATTAAAGACATTTCAAAAGATAAACTAGTGGTAATGGTCACCCACAATCAAGAATTGGCTACTGATTATGCAAGTCGTATTGTTGAATTTAGAGATGGACAAATCATCAATGATACCAATCCAGTTGAATTTGAAGAATCAACTGGAAAGTATCAAGTCATTCGAACAACGATGAGTTTTTGGACGGCTTTACGTTTATCCTTTAAAAATATTTTAACGAAGAAATGGAGAACGGCCTTAACCGCTTTTGCTTCCAGTATTGGGATTATTGGGGTGGCATTAATTCTAAGTTTATCGAATGGTTTTGATAAACAGATTCAAGAATTTGAGACCAGTGCGTTATCGAATTACCCATTGACTATCTCCCGTAATCATATGATGCTTCAAGCTGGTGAGAATCCTTTTGAGAGTGATTTAGAAGATTTTAGTGATGAAAATATTTTAAATGTTTTTGATCCTGATTCTTTTGATGCTTTTCACACCAATCAGATAACCCAAGAATATATTGAGTATTTAGAAGCATTAGACGAAGATTTAATCGATGGCTATGCCTCAAACTCTTCTTTACAAATGAATTTATTAAGAAAAGAGGAGGAAGACATAATCAATGTTAGCGGACTTGAGTTAGCGAGTTATCCACAAAAAGAACCACAGGATTTATCATCTTACTTACAACAGTATTATGATTTATTGGCGGGTCAATTTCCTACTGAAATCAATCATATAATTTTAGTGGTTGATTCAAACAATTACATTAATTTAAACACGCTCAATGCTTTGGGGATTGATAAAGATACTAATGTAAGTTTTGAAGATGTTTTAAATCAACCATTGCGACTTATTTCAAATGATCACTATTATGTTGAAGCTGGACCAATTTTTTCGATTAATCCAGACTTAGCCTTAGCATATCAGAGTGAAGATGCCTTGGATTTAGAACTAGTAGGAATTATTCGGATTAAAGAAGATCAACAAATTGCATCGTTAGAGCGAGGGATTTATTATGCTCAAGGGTTAGGTGACCAAATCATTGAAAAGAATCAAACCTCCAAAATAGTTTTGGCTCAACAAGAGTCTGAGGTGTATGTATTAAGTGGTCAACCATTTGTTGAGGATCAGACTAATTTCACTAAAGAGATGGCACTGACTCGTCTTGGTGGCCAATCAATGCCTAGTCAGATCTCAATTTATCCGAAAAGTTTTGAGGCGAAACAAACGATACTTGATTATTTGGATGCCTATAATGAAGATAAAGAGAATGAAGATAAAGTTCTTTACTTAGACTTGGCACAAGTTATAACCGAACTAACAGGTAATATTATGAGTGGAATAACTCTGGTTTTAATTGCTTTTGCCGGTATTTCATTGATTGTTTCGATGATTATGATTGGCATTATTATTTATATTTCTGTTTTAGAGCGAACCAAAGAAATAGGAATTCTTAGAGCATTAGGTGCACGCAAAAAAGACATTACTCGTGTCTTTAATGCGGAGACATTTATTATTGGTCTGTTCTCTGGTTTGTTAGGAATTGGGATTGCGTATCTATTAACCTTCCCTATAAATAACATTATTTATGACATAACTGATTTAGAGAATGTGGCTCAACTAAACCCAGTTCATGCTCTGTTATTGATTGTTTTATCGTTAACACTGACAATCATTGGTGGGTTTATTCCATCGAAGATGGCAGCTAAAAAAGATCCTGTTGCGGCACTTCGAGCGGACTGAACAGCCATCGCAATAAGGATCCCTTGACCACCTTTTTAATAAAAGTAATTTAGAGTTCTGAGTATCTTAGGATGCCTTTATAAACTGACTCTTTACAAATGTTACCTAAATTTCGTTTATAATGAAACAAGGGAGGTGGGCTATGAAGCTAGAAGCAGTAGTAATCAATAAATCGTTTGGTAAAACCCAGATTCTGCATGATGTCAGTTTTGAAGTTAATTCAAAACGCGCCATGGGTTTTTTGGGTCGAAATGGTGCTGGTAAAACAACCACCATCCGTTGTTTAATGGATGTTTTTAAGCCCGATTCAGGACAATTTCTTTTAGATGGTAAAGAGTTTGATGTATCCCAATATAAAATAGGATATTTACCTGAAGAAAGAGGCATGTATCAAAAGAACAGTATCGTTGATCAATTGAGATATTTTTCAAAATTAAGAGGGGCCACTCATAAACAAGCGATTGAAACCACCGATTATTGGATTAATCGTTTTGAACTTAATGAGTATCGAAATAAAAAACTAGAAACTTTATCGAAAGGGAACCAACAAAAGATACAAATTGTTCAAGCGTTTTTAAATGATCCAGATATTTTAATTCTTGATGAACCGTTTAGTGGTCTTGATCCTGTGAACTCACAGATGTTTAAAGAGGTCATTCATGAATACACTCAACTTGATAAACTCGTTATATTTTCTAGTCATCAAATGTCTTATGTTGAAGAATTATGTGATGACATTATCTTAATTCATCAAGGAAGAATTTTAGTGAATGAGAATTTAAATACACTTAAGCGTGAGTTATCACATAATAAGACTTTATTAAGAGCAGATAATTATAGTACTGAACAACTCAAAGACTTATTGAGTGATTTAGACACTGAAATTGATGCCAGAGGCTTAGTTATTAATTCAGAAGGATTTAGTCATCATCAACTTTTAGAAAATTTATTACAGTACAATTTAGAGATTTCTAGCTTTGGTTATTTTGAACCAAGTCTACAAGATATCTTTGTTAAGATGGTAGGTGAAGAAAATGCGTGATTTATTAACAGTCTTTCGATTTGAATTATTGACTATGCTTAAAAAGAAATCGACCATTATATCGACCGTTATTATAGCGTTAATTGTCTTATTGGCTACATTATCACCTTTAGTTTTATTTAATGATCAAGATGAACCAACTGAGACACCTATTTTAAGTATGGATGATGTTGCCTTTGATTTATCCGCTTTAGATGAATCAGAAGCTCAAATGGTGATAAACGTTCTTAATTTAAGTGAGGATCAATTAATTGAGAATAGTCAATTAGAAAATTCGATTAGACAACAAGATTTTGATATGGGATTTAGAGTTAATTCACTGAGTGATGTTCAAACCATTTATCTTAACAGAGGGTTTGGTGTTGAAAATGAAGCGATTGTCTTAAATGTGCTACGAGATATTAATCGAAATATTGAGTATTCGAAATTAGGCATCGAACCAGGACAAATTCAAGAAATCGAAATGCTGGCAGTCGATAATGAAGTATTGATTTTAGGTAGAGATTCAATGAGTAATTATCTAATAACTTATATTCTGTCATTTATTTTATATTTTATCGTCATCATGTATGGAACCACAGTAGCTACTGCGATTGCTCGTGAGAAGGATGATCGAACCATGGAGTTATTGGTTACATCAACAAAGCCGACTAATTTAATCGTTGGAAAAGTTTTAGGAGTGGGTAGTGGAACGTTAATTCAAGTTGGAGTTATTTTCTTTGCTGGATTTATTGGTTTTAATATTGCTAAGGGTAGCTATCCAGATATTGTTTTTAGTGTTCTTGAAACAACATTTACTTGGGATATGATTTTAGTCCATGTCTTTTATTTCTTGCTTGGTTTCTTTTTGTACCTCTTCTTATTCTCAGCAGTTGGATCAGTTGTCTCTCGAGTTGAAGATGTCAATTCAGCGGTCATGCCAGTGATGGTCTTTATTATGATTGCGTTGTTTATTGCGATGTTCTCCATTAATAATGTTAATTCACTGATGGCTAGACTGAGTGCACAAATTCCTTTTACTAGTTTTATTGCGATGCCAACAAGATATTTGTTAGCTTCCATTGAACCGATTGAATTGATTATGTCTATGATTTTTATGATTGTGGGTGTCGTGGTACTTACCTTTATTTCAATAAAAATATATCGTTGGGGTACTTTGTATTATGGAAATCGAGTTAATTTATTAAAAGTTATTAGACAATCCTACACTAAAGAGTAGATTTCTTTGTCAATATTTCTAAAAGTTATCATAATTTAACTAAAAACCCTTAGTAAAGTTTTGAGTCTATGATAGAATAATGGAGTATTGATTGGAGAAGAAACAATGAGAGCTTTATTGAAGTTAGACTTCTTTAATACAACCTATCACTCTTATCTAAAATTTGTCACATTTGTGGCAGTTTTTAGTTTGTTTTTGGGTGTTGAAGTGACAATTGGTTGGTTATTGGGGAATCTCTTTTTCTTTTTAAACTTAGTAATCAAAAATGAGTATTTCGACTTTATTATTACCATGAAGAAATTTAATAAGGGACTTTTCTTGTTGTATTTCTTTTTTTCATTGTTTTTGTTAGTTGGGTCATTTGGTTTAGGGTTTATCTGGCCTCATATTATTTCGCCTTATGCGGCATTTGTTGGGGTTTTAGGGTTTAAGTTTTATGTGTTTTTTACTCAATCAAGGGGAGGTGAGAACAATTGATCATTAATATACAAGCTGAAGTATTTTCGATTGTTTTGATTACTTTAGTTTTGTGCCTGTTGTTTGTTTTCTTTGGTAAAAAAGTTAGCCAAGTAGATCCAACAGAAAAACCTAAAGGGTTAGCTGGGTTTGCGATTCACGTCGTTTCGATGTTAAGAAATGTTGTCTTAAGTAATATGGGCAAGCGTGGAGAGAGTTATGCCCCTTATGTCATTACGATATTTTTATACATATTGATTTCGAATATGTCGGGTTTATTAGCTTTGAAGCCTCCGACAGCTAACTATTCAGTAACGCTTAGTTTTGCGTTAATTACTTGGTTCTTTATACAGAGAGCCTCTATTAAGACCAATGGCATTAAAGGATATATTAAGGGGTTCTTTGAACCGTTCGCATTCTTTGTGATTCCGAATATCTTTGGATTATTTGGACCGCTTATTTCTATGAGTGTTCGTCTCTTTGGAAATATTGTGGGTGGTGGAGTCATCATGACGTTGGTTTATGCCTTAGGTGATTATTTATCGAATACATTATTGGCGGGGACACCATTTAATTTTGTGGGTACTTTATTGGCTCCGGTGTTACATGCTTATTTCGATATATTCTCAGCGTTCTTACAGGCGTTTATATTTATTTCGTTAACCACTATATTAACTAGTGTAGAATTCCCGAGTGAGGAAAATTAGAAGGAGAAAGAAAAAATGGATATTAATCAAGGACTTATTGCTATTGGAGCAGGTATTGCTGCATTAACAGGTATTATGACAGGGATGGGACAAGGTTATGCGGCTGGTAAAGCAGTTGAAGCGGTTGGTAAAAACCCTGAAGCAGAATCTAAAATCCGTTCAATGTTAATTCTTGGGGCTGGGATTGCTGAAACATGTGCGATCTATGGTCTATTAATTGCATTCTTATTAATCTTTGTTTATTAGTTTGTTAGAGAAGAGGATGAATTATGTTGGAATTTAACATTGATGGCCAATTATTCCCCAATATTTGGACCTTATTAGCACAGTGGGGTGCTACTTTCATTCTTTATCTTGTTTTTAAAAAGTATTTATATCAACCAGTTGTTAATTTACTTGATCGTCGTTCTACCAAAATGCAAGAAGATTTGGATGAGGCGCGTCAAGCTCGTGAATTAGCGCAGGCACAACATCAAAAAGCACAGGAAACTTATCAACAAGCTGTCGAAACTGGACAACAGATGGTTGATGAATCACGTCGTCAGGCTGAAAACATGAAATCTGATATTGTTCGTGAGGCTAAAGCGCAGGCGAATCATCAGATTGAAATGGCACAAAGCCAAATTGAGGGCGAACGCAAACAAATGCTTCAGTCTGTTCAAAACGAAGTAGTTGAGGTGGCGATGGCTGCGACTCAAAAACTTCTTGAAAAAGAAGTGGATGAGACAAGCCAGCGTGAAGCGCTTAATCAAATGTTAGAGGTTATTACTCAAGGATGAGTAAACTAGCAGATCGTTATGCGGTTGCTTTGTTTGAAGTGACTCAAGAGAATAATTCCAGTGCGCAAGTTTATCGAGATTTAAAGAATGTTTTGGATAGCTTATCTGATCATAAAATCTTGACGTATTTTAAAGCTCGTGATGTTGATAGACAAGAAAAGATTAAAGTATTAGAGAATAGTTTTAGTGATGATCACCAAGAAATACTTGGTCTTTTGAAGTTGTTGGTTCGAAATCATCGTTTTAGAATATTGCCAGAGATATTTAAATCTTATGAGGATATTCATTATAAACATGAGAATATAAAGGTTGCGGATGTGAAGAGTGCGACACAATTAAATCAGGATGAAATCAATCGTTTGGTTGATGCGTTAGAAAAGAAATATGAGAGTCGGATTGATTTACGATTAAGTGTTGATCAATCATTATTACAGGGACTGGTTATTAAAATAGAAGATGAAATTTTAGATAACAGTTTGAAGTCTAAATTTAATCAACTTCAAAAAAGATTATTAGCAGGAGGAAGACAACATGGACATTAAACCACAAGAGATTAGTGCTCTAATAAAAGAACAAATTAAAGATTTTGATTATGATAGTAAAAGTAGTGATCTAGGTCGAGTCATCCAAGTAGGGGATGGGATTGCCTTGGTTTATGGTCTTGATAATGTCATGGCTGGTGAGCTTTTACTGTTTAATAATGATATCTATGGAATGGTATTAAACTTAGAAACCGATCATGTCGGGGTTGTACTGATGGGTAATGACCGCCTTATTAAAGAGGGTGATGAGGTTTCTAGAACCAAACATATTGTTGAGGTTGGTGTTGGTGATAAATTATTGGGTCGAGTTATTAACTCACTTGGTCAAGTGATTGATGGTGGGGATACGATTGATTACGACAAATTTAGACCGATTGAGCGAGTGGCTCCAGGCGTTATGACTCGTCAATCTGTTAATCAACCACTTCATACTGGGATTAAGATTATTGACTCAATGATTCCAATCGGTAAGGGACAGCGTGAGTTAATTATTGGTGATAGACAGACTGGTAAAACGGCGATTGCAATTGATACAATTATTAACCAAAAGGGTAAAGATGTTTATTGTGTATATGTTGCGATTGGTCAAAAGGCGAGTACGGTTGCTCAAATTCAAGAGAAATTGATTCAACATAATGCGATGGAATATACGGTTATTATTTCTGCGACGGCTGCTCAACAAGCTCCGCTTCAATACATTGCGCCATATACTGGTTGTGCGATTGCTGAAGAATGGATGGAACAGGGTAAAGATGTTCTAATTATTTATGATGATTTAAGTAAGCATGCGGTTGCTTATCGTACCATTTCTTTATTATTAAGAAGACCGGCAGGACGTGAGGCATATCCTGGGGATGTATTCTACTTACATTCTCGTTTATTGGAGCGTTCGGCTAAATTAAATGAAAATTATGGTGGTGGGTCGATGACGGCTCTACCTATTATCGAAACCCAAGCGGGAGATATCTCGGCTTATATTCCGACTAATGTTATTTCGATTACGGATGGTCAATTATATTTAATGTCTGATATGTTTAATTCAGGGATTAGACCAGCTGTTGATAGTGGTATGTCGGTTTCTCGGGTTGGGTCTGCTGCTCAAACTAAGGCAATGAAACAAGTGTCTGGTTCGCTTAAATTGAATTTGGCTCAGTATTCTGAAATGCAGAGTTTTGCTCAATTTGGTAGTGATGTGGATAAGGCGACTCAAAAGGTCTTATCTCAGGGTGAGCGTTTGACTGAATTATTGAAACAAGATCAATATTCACCGCTTCCTCAAGCGTTGATTGTTTTATCTTTATTCTTACATCGTTATGATTACTTATCGGATATCCCTGTAGATCATGTTGGACGTTTTGAGAAGTTTGTTCATCAACAATTTAAAGAAAATCATCAAGATATCTTGGATAATATTGATGAGAACAATGTCCTTAGCGATGAAATCATTGAAGAAATGAAGGACATCCTAGATAAAGTCTTAGAGCGCTATTTAAGACAAAATGGATTGATTAACGATGGCGAATAATATTCATCAACTGCGTAGTCGCTTGAGATCGATTCGTTCGACCCAAAAGATTACTAAGGCGATGCGATTAGTTGCGATAAGTAAATTACAGAGAATAAAGGCGAGTTATGTGAAGAATCGACCTTATAGTGAGACTTTGGCTGATGTTATTAGAAGAGTCTTGTCTCAGGCTGGTTCTGATGTTCATCCGATGATGGATACCTCTATTGAGGATACCAATCCTTTAAAGGTTGTTTTTACTTCCGATTTAGGTCTTGCGGGTGGATATAATCAGGCAGTCTTTAAGGAAATTATTGAGGATAACAAAGAATCAAAATTATTATGGATTGGGACGAAGGGATATAATCGTTTTAAAAATGATGAATATCAAATCGTAAATGACCAAGTCCATTCAGACCAAGTTAAATATGAAGATATTTTGGAACTTGGTAAAGATATCTTAGCTCGTTATGAAAATGGTGAGATTACCAGTATTCATATCTTATATACACAATATGTTAATGCGACGACTTATCATGTTAAGGAGGAGCGGATTCTTCCGGTCATTATTGAGGATAGTGACCAACCACAACATTATGAGGAGATTATCTTTGAGCCTTCGGCAAGAGAACTCTTAGATTACTTGATTCCTCGTTATGTCATTTCAGAATTATATCGAACATTTATGTCGGCTAAAACAAGTGAATATTCTTCTCGACGAGTTGCGATGGAGAATGCGACGGATAATGCTCAAGAATTAATAGATGATTTACAACTCGAATACAACAAAGTACGTCAAGCGGCGATTACTCAAGAAATTACAGAGATCGTTTCAGGAACAATTGGAGGTTAATTTATGATTAAAGGAAGAATTGCTCAAGTTATTGGGCCGGTTGTCGAT
The DNA here is from genome assembly GCA_964345765.1 of uncultured Erysipelothrix sp. GTDB lineage: Bacteria > Bacillota_I > Bacilli_A > Erysipelotrichales > Erysipelotrichaceae > DUUI01. Next base: position 13,700 of record CAYFSJ010000018.1, on the reverse strand, counting down.
GTTCAGTTTACTCAAGAACATATGCCACCGATTTTAAATGCGATAAAGATTATTAAAGAAGATGGGGATGAACTTATCTTAGAGGTTGCTCAACATATTGGGGATGATTTAGTTCGTTGTATTGCGATGGCATCAACGGATGGTTTGGTTCGTGGTATGGAAGCGATTGATACTGAAAATCCAATTCAAGTTCCTGTTGGTAAAGCTGTATTAGGTAGAATGTTTAATGTTTTGGGTCAGCCAATTGATGAAAAACCTATGCCTGAAAATGTTGAACAGTTTAATCCGATTCATGCGCCTGCTCCTTTGTTTAAAAACCAAAAACCAATTAATGATATCTTAGAGACTGGGATTAAGGTTATTGACTTACTTTGTCCTTATCCTCAAGGTGGTAAAATTGGATTGTTTGGAGGAGCTGGTGTTGGTAAGACGGTCTTAATGCAAGAGCTTATTCATAACATTGCGACTCAACATGATGGTTTATCAGTGGTTGCTGGTGTTGGTGAGCGTACTAGAGAAGGAAATGACTTATATAATGAGATGAAGGATTCTGGTGTTTTAGAGAATACCGTTCTTGTTTATGGTCAAATGAATGAATCGCCTGGTGCTAGAATGCGTGTTGGCCTTTCTGGATTGACAATGGCAGAATATTTTAGAGATGAATATCATCAAGACGTTTTACTTTTTATTGATAATATTTTTAGATTTACTCAGGCAGGATCTGAGGTATCGGCTTTATTAGGTCGTATGCCTTCTGCAGTTGGTTATCAACCGACTTTATCGACTGAGATGGGTCAACTTCAAGAGCGTATTACTTCAACTCAAGATGGTTCGATTACTTCAGTTCAAGCGATTTATGTGCCTGCGGATGACTTAACTGACCCGGCTCCTGCGACTGCGTTTACGCACCTTGATGCGCGTACTGTTTTAGATAGAAATATTGCGGCGCTAGGGATTTATCCGGCGGTTGATCCATTAGAGTCTACTTCTAACTTATTGGATCCTAATATTGTTGGGGCGGATCATGTTCGTATTGCTCATGATGTTCAAGAAATATTACAACGTTATAAAGACTTACAAGATATTATTGCTATTTTAGGGATGGATGAATTGAGCGATGAGGATAAATTAATTGTTAATAGAGCTCGTCGTATTCGTAACTTCTTGTCTCAACCTTTCTTTGTTGGGGAAGCATTTACTGGTATCCCAGGTGTGTTTGTTCCGATTAAAGAAACATTGAAGAGCTTTGAGGCGATCCTAAATGGTGAAGTAGATGATTTACCGGAACAAGCCTTTATGTTTGCGAAAGACATTGAGGATGTTAAGAAGAAAGCTAAAGAACAGAGTTAATTATGTTTAGAGTGAAAATTGTTACACCAGAAGGAGAGTATGGCCAATATGATGCTAGCATTTTAAATGTTAGAACAACGAATGGTCAAGTTGGTTTATTGACTGATCATATGAATTATCTTGCTAATTTAGTTAAAGGTGATTTAAGTTTGGTTGATAATGGTCAAAGACATACTTTTGAAACAGGGGCAGGCCTTGTCTATTTTGATAATAATGAGGCGACTGTCTTAGTTGATTACATTAACCAAGTATGAGATGTCCTGTTTTTAAAGAATGTGGTGGATGCTTATATAAACATGAGCATCCTGACTTTCAACATGTCGAAAAACAGAATCAATTATTGAAGGACTTTTCAAGACTAGATGATTTTTTAGTCATGGAAGATCCTTTTTTCTATCGTCACAAAGTAATTGCTACTTTTCAACGACAAAAGAACCGAGTCGTTTCTGGTTTATACAAATCTAAAACACATAGGGTTGTAAGTACTAAAGAATGTTTAATTGAAAATTTGGTGGCTAGAAAAATTATTAATTCTGCAACTAAATTAATTGAGTCCTTTAAATATCCAATATATGATCAAGATAAATATAGTGGAATCTTCAGACATATGATGGTTAGAGTTGGATATCAGTCTAATGAAGTAATGGTAGTTTTTGTGGTGACTGAAACTCGATTTAAGGGTAAGCGACAGTTTATTAATGCTTTATTGAAGAAACATCCGGAAATAACAACCATCGTCTTTAACATAAATAAGCGTAGAACTTCTGTGGTCTTATCAGATACTAATGAAACAGCTTATGGTCCAGGTTTTATTTATGATTCTATTGGGGATAAACGATTCAAACTATCGCCTAATTCTTTTTATCAAGTTAATCCTGAAATGACTAAACGTTTGTATGAGAAGGCGATTGAATTAGCAAATATCAACAAGGAAGATCGAGTATTGGATACTTATTGTGGGATTGGAACGATTACGATCATGTTGAGTGACTATTCAAAAGAAGTGGTTGGTGTTGAACTAAATAAACAAGCGATTAATGATGCTAAGACAAATCTAAGATTAAATAAGACTGATAATGTTGACTTTATACAAGCAGATTCAACTGAATTTATGTTACAATTAAATCAGAATCCGTTTAGTGTTTTGTTTATGGATCCACCTCGAGATGGGTCTACGCCTGAGTTTCTTAATCAGGCTATTGAACTGAATTTTAATAAGATAGTTTATATTTCTTGTAATCCAACAACACTTAAAAGAGATTTAGAGATTCTCAATCAAAAGTATGAACTTAACCACTTGTTTGGGGTTCATCAATTCCCGTTTACTGACCATGTTGAATGTATTGCTGTTTTAAGTAACAGATGAGAGGATTATTATGAATACACTAAAAATTAGAGGTTATGCTGAAAAAAGCTACAAACCAAATTTGATAAAACTTCATATTAGAATACAATTAAATAATGAAGAATATGAAGAAGTTCTTAAACAAGAACAAGTAACTTTTGAGTACTTAAAGAGTGAGTTCAAATCAAATCTTAAAACTCTGAATTATCAGTTAAAGCCTTACTATGAACAATCACATAATGATGGAGTTCATAAATCAACCTTTAAAGGTTATCAATTAATACATGACTTAGTCGTTTCGTTTAAAATTGATATGAAGAAACTTTCTCAAGCAATTGAGTTTGTTTCTAAAGCACCACATCATCCAAGCTTTTCAGTAGAGTATACAATTGATAGTTTTAATCGAGATGAATTAACTCAACTTGCTATTCAAGATGCATTTCATCAAGCTGAGGTGATTGTTCAAGAAAGCAAAGTCAAACTTAAAGGTATTATTTCCATCAATAATATCCCTGAAATTCATCACCAACCAAGAATGATGAGTTTTGCTCAACAAGAAATGACTTTTGAGAATATTACTCAATCAACTTCAATTGAAATTGAGTGGGGAATAGAAGATTAGTTTTCATTTGTTACAAGTTTCAAATAGCATAAAATTTTAGTTTGATAATAAAATTCCAACTTTACGATTATCCAAAAATTGATGAATATGTTATTGGTGATATTGTTAAAGTGACAGGAACAGTCTCATTATATGGAGGTGTTCCAACAACGATCTATCTGATTGGTTCAACACTACTAATCAGTGCTGGTCTCTATATAATGTTTAAGAAAAAAGAAGAACATTAAAGATATTAAAAGCCATCTTGCGATGGCTTTTAATTTCCCTATAAATAAAAAATGGATCTTTCGATCCTTTTTTAGTGGTGTACGCTATTACGACGTTGATTCTCTTCAATATGATTGAGTTCCCAATGTAAGACAAAGGTAATGATAATACGTAGAATAAGCAGTACTCCCAATAAGAGTAGTTGTTGCATATCATTGATAACTAATGTCTTAAGTATCTCAGCAGCAAGAATAAATTCTAACGCTAGAGATAAGGCGGAAGCTATCTCAACAATTAAATCTTCATTTCTAAAGTCAAATTTATTTTGAAATAAATGATAAATAGCTTTGATCGTTCCAATGACGATAATAATTGCCCCTATAACTTCAACTGTGTGATAAATAACAGGGATAATATTACTAATAATAAACTCCATTTTCTCTCCTTACTGACACTCCTATATAATAGTCTTTAATAAAGAACATTTCAAGTTCTATCAAACAATTCAATTAACGCGTATAATAACGATATGTTAAACATTCGTCAGCTAGCTCAATGCGCCTTATTTATTGCCCTTATGGCAGTAAGTGCCCACTTAAAACTACCAATTTCACTCGTCCCAATTACCTTTCAATTTTGTATAGTGATCTTAGTCGGGCTCTTACTCGATCGGATTCAAATCTTATATGTTTTGGTAGGTTATATTGGACTAGGCTTAATCGGATTACCCGTCTTTGCCTCAGGTGCAGGCATCACCTATGTCCTATCACCATCGTTTGGATTTGTTTTAGGATTTTTAAGTTGCGCATTAATCGTGAATCATTTTAGAAACAAAAAAGTTGGAATTCTTGTTGGATATCTAAGCTTATACGCCATCGGTCTACCATATTTATTTATGATCTTTAGATTAGTATTAGAAAACCCAATAACCATAAAAACACTGTTTCTAAGTTATTGGGCTGTCTTTCTTATCAGTGATATGCTCTCAATCTTTTTAGCACTAGTCCTTTACAAGCGACTTAAAGTGATAATTGTTGAGTAAGTGTCTCAAGGGACTCCATCGCCTCTGACTCGATTGTATCAAGCTCATGCGTTAAATTGTGTTCCTTAATAAACTTAATCCGAGTCTTAATTCGACCAAGCAGTAAATCTAACGCTTCCTGGTCGTTTTTAATCTCAAAGCCATCTAAATGAGCCACTTCAATATGTTTATGATTAAAGAATGGTTTAAAGTTATTTTGATGATTCACTTCATTCTCAATCAATTGAAGCGTCGTCTCCTTAGGAATATCTTGATTAAGATAAGCACCAGTATTTAAGATGAAGCAGTCAACACCCTTATCAAATAACGCCTTGAAACGTTTATAATCATCATTTAAATCATAGACTCTAAATGGATTAGCATAAGGCTCGATAACAAGGGCAGTTGGATCAAAGACACCAATTTCAGCTGATGTACGCTTGGTCGCAAGAGTTAACCCAAAGGCCGAAGCCAATGTCGCATCATTAATCTTAAGTAGTGGAGGTAAGCTATCATCCTTCATAATCCAATAGATTGCGTTAATTGGATCATCAATTCGATCCACACGATTAGGTGTAGAATATCGTGACTTAACCGTACGACCATTTCCATTGCGGATGTCCTGTGTTACCAATACTTTCTTATTCTCTTCATTAAGGGTTACACCCACATTTTGAACCGTTAAGAAGTATTCTTGTTCTCTATGAGAAGCAGGATAGTCTTGTGTCTTATCAAAATAAGCAGGTTCTAAAGCAATCGAGAATCCTTCATCTAAATCGATAATGAACGCATCATCATGAAGTACCTCAATATCAAACTTTTGATCATGTTGAGCATGTGTCAATGTCGATTTTCCAGATCCAGATAAACCAAAGAATGACGCAACATAATTATCATCTTCTTTCTTAAAGATTTTAAGACCACCATGACAGGCCACATAATCTTGTCGATAAGCAGTCGCCCAGGCAAGAGTCAAAGTTCCTTTTTTGAGTTCACCAAAATAAGTCATCCCCAATATACAAGCTACATTATGAATTGGGTCAAAATAAGCTAAGCCATGTGGATAGTCTGGATGTGACCATTCACTATCTGCAAAGACATAAATATCATTCTCATCCATCTTTTTAGAATTTTTATAACGTTGTTTATACTCATCATTTAAAATCTGAAAGTTTAATAACCAAGACAGAAGATTACCTTCCTGAGATTCGTTAATACATAAATGAGCCTTGACCATAAACTCTTCATCTAATCCCACAACAGCTTGTGCATGATAGAAAGGGCGATAAGGATCACGATGCATCGCCTCTAAGACAATGTTTCTAAGTTCTTTATCATCATGATAGCCCACAATACGACGTGCTTTAGCCGCACGACCAAATCGAGCACCATTGTTATAAACTAATACTTTTGAACCTTCTTCGAGTCCAAGTTTTTCTGGATGTTTAATATCCAAGTCACTCACAATTACATTCGGATGATCTACTGCCAAATCATAAGCTTGTTGTAACGATTCTATTTGGACAACATTATTCAGATAGAATTGTGTTTCAACCAATGCTTTAAGAGGAGACAGATGTTTGTTCTCTAAGGTTAGTGAGTCGGTATCATATTTTTGAATTGTAGCCATAATTCCTCCTTTTATTATTAGTATTTTAAAGCTTCTTGACCTTATTATACGACCTTTTCTTTGATAACTCAATCACAATAAAAGCGTTTTCATTTTTATTGACTAAATCTGATGAAACTTCACTTTTAAGTTATGTTTAAGGTAGAAGTTAGAAGGTAAACTTGTTAAAATGTATGTATGGCAAAGATAATTAAACTGAGAGTCTCAACTCACCCCTATACGGGACAACGCTTTGAATTAATCTGTGATTATGAAAAATTAAGTTATCTTTATAAAAACGATCGCGAAACGCATGAACATTTTGTAAAGATGTCTGATGAACAAATCATGGTTTTTAACGACATTCTAAATCGAATTAAACAATTAAAACCACAAGATTATATCGGTCCAATCACAAATAATGGAATGTATTGGGAATTTGATTTAGTTAATGAAAAGAATAAAATGATGGAAATTGAAGGAGTCAATATGATTGATATTGACGTCATCATGATTTTAAGAGATTTAGAAGCAGCCATCAATAAACCATTAGGAGTCCAGGAGTTCTCACAAAGTATCCTATGATTCATCAATTGTTATTAGACACCTGTGATTTAATCATAGAGAAAATGAACGAAGAGGTCTTTGTCTCAGAAAAAACTTCAAAGAAAGACTTGGTCACCAATGTCGATAAAGAAATTGAAGCTTTTTTAACGTCTAAGCTCAAAGAAATGTATCCAGACTCTAAATTTCTAGGAGAAGAAACCGATCAAGATATTGATTTAATGACAGGCTCAATTTGGATCATTGATCCAATAGATGGTACCAATAACTTTGTCCGACAAAGGAAAAACTTTGGAATTTTATTAGCTCATTATGTGGATGGAGTCGGAATCGAAGGGTTCATGGTAGATGTCATCCAGCGCGATATTTATCATGCCATCAAAGGACAAGGGGTCACACTCAATAGAGAAAAATTTAGTGCCCACTATGAAAACAATTATGATAATTCCTTACTATCCTTTAGTGCCGACTTTTTATTAAGATTACCAGACCCAAGAGCCATTATTAAATCGACCTGTGGTCTACGTTATATTGGATCTTGTTGTATTGAAGGAATCAACGTCATTAACGGAGCCATCGGTGCTTATGGAATCAGAATCTCAAGTCCTTGGGATATTGCCCCAATGTTAATCTTTGCTGAAGAATTAGGCTTAGTCTGTTTAAACCTCGATAAGACACCTAAAAGAATTGACCAAGAATCAGTCTTTGTGTTTGGTCAAAAAGATGTCGTCATGAAACTAATCGATTATACTAAATAAAAGAAGGGAGAAAACATGTTTCTAATAGAAAATAATTTTTGTATAGAATGTGGAACGCTCCTAATTAAAAAACATTTACAACATGAGGGTCAAATTAGTTACTGTGAGCAATGTCAACAATTTCAATTTGACCCTTTCAATTGCGCAACCTCATGCATCATACTCAATCCCCAACAAGACAAAATTTTACTAGTCAAACAATATGGACTTGACCATTATCGATTTGTCGCAGGCTATATCAATAGAGGAGAAGATGCCCAAGAATGTTTGATCCGAGAAATTAAAGAAGAGCTCAATCAAGAAGTCATTAAGATGACCTTTAATGACACAAAGTACTTTAAGAAAACAAACACCTTAATGATTAACTTTATCGTGACATTAGCCAATGAAGATGTCAGTCAATTTAACCATGAAATCGATGAAGCAACCTGGTTTGAACTATCAGAAGCACAGAGATTTATTAAACCCAATAGTTTAGCAGAACTATTCTTAAGAAAATATTTATTAGAAAGGGCTCAATATGGATAATAAAAACTTAGAACTATATCAACAAATAATGAACACCCCAGAAAGTGATTTCGACAAACTTTTTGAATTCATTCATCCATCCGATATCCACCAATTAGGGGGAGTTAATCCTGAAGAAACAGTAGATTCATCCGTCATTGAAACGATTAAATCACGCTTGCCATGGTTAATTGTCAATCTCTTTACGGCCTTTTTAGCATCCTATGTGATTACCTTCTTTTCCAGTGCCATTGCTCAAGTGGTCGCACTAGCAGCCATTATGCCGATAGTTTCAGGAATGGGAGGAAATGTTGGGACACAAACACTGACCTTAATTACTCGTTCCATCGCCTTAGGAGAATTAGATAAGAAAAATTTAAAAACAAGTTTATTTAAAGAAATTGGAGCTGCTTTATTCAACGGCTTTGTTATTGCTTTTTTCACAGGAACCATCGGTTACTTTATTTCGGGTAATTATACTTTAGGACTGATTGTCGCTCTAGCCATGATTCTTAACACATTAGTGGCTGTTATTGCCGGTTTCTTTGTTCCATATATTTTAGATTCCTTACATATTGATCCAGCCATTTCATCAGGTGTTTTTGTGACTGCCTGTACTGATATCTTTGGTTTCTTATTCCTTTTAGGACTGGCAACCTTTGTGATTGAGCGACTGGTCTAATGGTCATATCTCACTTGACCTTTTATGGCTTAGATTTTTGGGTCTCACTAACGGAAAATCAGGTCATCGCCATTTCTTTTGAAAAACAAGAGAATGCAATCGATGGACTTTACTACGATGAGTTTGATAAGTTCTTTAAGAATCAACCACATCAACTAAAGATCAAAATAGAAACTGGGACACCATTCCAACAAAAGGTATGGAAAGCTTTATTAGAGATACCGTATGGTCAAACTTGTTCTTATCAAGAGATTGCCAAAAAGATTAATCATCCCAAAGCAGTTAGAGCAGTTGGAACAGCTATCGGAAAAAATCCAATCCCAATCTTAATTCCATGTCATCGGGTCATTAAAAAAGATGGACAATTAGGCAATTATACTGGGGGTAGTCATATTAAGAAATTATTATTGGAGGTTGAAAAAAGTGAATAGAAAATGTGCTATTTTTTGTGGATCCTCATTTGATCCAACTAAAAAATATCTAAGTCGAATTCTAGAATTAGTCCCAGAACTATCGAGTCGATTTGATATCATCTATGGTGGTTCTAATACCGGGTATATGCAAGCAGTGGCTCAAAATGTAATCGATTCAAACGGTCACTTGATTGGAATTATGCCAAAGTTTTTAGAATCGAAAGAATTACGCTTTGAAGGTTGTCATCAGTGGATTGAAACAGAGACCATGCATCAAAGAATTCAAACCATTGTTGATAAAGCAGATTGTTTCATTGCTTTACCAGGAGGAATCGGAACCTATGAAGAAGTTATTGATGTCTTATCATGGACACATATAGGCTTAGTTAATAAACCATTAGTTCTTTATAATCTCGATAATTTCTTTGACGGTTTAGTAAAACAAATCAATCAAGGAATTAAAGATGGATTTATCCTAGAATCACTCAAACATTCATTTCTAGTCTCCGATAATATTGAACAAATCCTTGAATATTTAGATGACTTTGATCAAGAAGATGAGTTATGGGATGTCATGGATAAAGATCGAAAAGTAACTGCTAAAGTGATTAAGAGAAGAGACTATCATCTATTAAAAGAAAATGAGTATCATTTGGTTGTCTTTATTATCTTTAGACAAGATAAAAAAGTCCTCTTTGAAAAGCGAAGTCCATATAAGAAACTACAGCCTTCAAAATGGGGATTAACGGGTGGTTCAGTCCGTAAAAATGAAACATCAAAACAAGCTATTATCCGTGAAGTCAATGAAGAGCTTGGACTTGATTTAAGTCAGAAACCAATTCGATTAGCTCATCAAAGTACCATTGGTAATACCCATTATGATTATTATGAATTAGAGGATGATTCTTTATCGATTGAAAATTTTAAACTTAATCCATTGGAAGTGGTTGAAGTTAAATTCTTAAATTATCAACAAGTCCTAAAATTAATTGATGACAATGAATTATCCATATTAATAAATAGTTTATCCATGTTATTTCCGTGGAGTCACATTGTCTAATATGGTAAACTAAAAACAAGAAGAAATAGGAGATCAATTTATGAGATGGAGAGACGGTAGACGAAGTACAAATGTTGAAGATCGTCGTGGTCAAAGAACAGGAGGCCTTGGAGGTGGTGGTTTTCCACCAATGATGATGGGCGGAGGCTTAGGTGGTTTAATCCTTATGTTCGTTCTATACTTTTTATTTAATGGTATGGGTGGTGGCCTCAATCCTAATCCAGGGATCACTAACCAAGACCCTCAAATTACACAAGAATATGAAGATGAGATGGCTGAATTCACATCCGTTGTCTTAGCCTATACAGAAGATATTTGGCATGAACAATTTAATTATATTGGCCAAACCTATGTTGAGCCTCAACTAGTCTTATTTACAGATCAAGTTCAATCTGGCTGTGGATTCCAATCCGCTCAAGTTGGACCATTCTATTGTCCGGCAGATTCTAAGATTTATATTGACTTAAGTTTCTTCCAAATGATGGAAGAGCGTTTAGGAGCTGGTGGTGAATTTGCGATGGCCTATGTTATTGCCCACGAAGTTGGACACCATGTTCAAAACTTATTAGGGATAACGGATGAAATGGCGCGTATTCGCCAACAAGTAACACAAACAGAATATAATCGTTATTCCGTTGCACTTGAACTACAGGCAGACTATTTAGCAGGTGTCTGGGCACATCATGTTGATCAGTTTGGAGTTTTAGAAGAAGGCGATTTAGAAGAAGCAATGAACGCAGCTTATGCTATTGGTGATGATACGATTCAAAGACGTTCTCAAGGGCGTGTTGTTCCAGATAGTTTTACCCATGGTACATCAGAACAAAGACAATATTGGTTATATCGTGGATTTGAATATGGTGATTTAGAACATGGGGACACATTCTCAGAAATAATTGGCAATTAATTGTATTCTATTGATGTTTACCATTAAACATTTTATAATGAATAAAAGGTGGTAGTGAAAATGTTCGTAATTGTTGGAAAAATTAGAGATGCCAAAAAAGGCAATCAACGCATGAGTAGAAAAATCGATCAAGTCTTATCGAATTTAAATTCAAAGTATTCAAGTGATTTTGCGGAACCACTCAAAAGAATCAATCAAATTAGTTTTGAAGGGGTACTGGAAAAAGGAATCTATGTCTTTGAAATGGTTGATAAACTAAAATTTGGTTTATCTGATTTTGATATGGCATTTGGTATTGGATTCTGTGAACCTCAACATAAGAGTGCCGATCGAAGCACCATTATTGAGAGTGGGAAAGTGAATGCCCATCATGCTTTAGAATTATTAGAAGAAAAGAATGATTATGGGAATGCTCATATTCAAATTTCTTTAGGAAAACAAAATTCTTTAGAAAACTTGGTCAATGCCGCAATCAGAACGACGGATTTTATTGAATCCCGTTGGCGTCAATCTCAATATGAGCTAGTTCGTTATTTAGTACTAACTTATGGCTTTATGGAAAATTTTATTCAAAAAGATGTGGCTAAAACATTAAAGCTTAGCCCTCAAAACTTTAATCAACAACTTAAAAATAGTGGATATTTCAACATTTTAAGATTGAAGAGAGAAATGACGGTTGTCCTTGAACAATATCGTCGAGCTGCTTATCAAGCACGTTAATCCATGAGTAATAAATTAGGATATTTACGTTTATTCTTATTATTCTTTTGGTCATGGTTTATTTATGCCATGATAAGCTCACAAATAATTCCATATATGACTCATCTAGGAATGAGTGAAGGGACCCGTTCATGGGTCTTTACTACGTCTGCCCTAATTGGAATTATTTCACAGTTTTTCTTTGGTTATTTAAGTGATAAGAATCAACGCATCAAAATCTATTTTCAATTAACCGTTGTTTTAATGATCATATCCAGTGCTTTGGGATTTGCGTCAATTCAAACGCCACTCACATTTTACTTTTTAATGATCGCCATTTTCTTAGCACTCTTTCGATTATCCAGTAATTTAGTAGAAACTTGGTCAATACAAATCAATGATGAATTACTCAGAAACTTTGGTCTGATACGAATTTTTGGTTCGATTGGTTGGGCAGTCGGATCTTTAGCAGTTGCCAATATCATTGAAACCCAAGGATATCAAGCATTACCAAAAGTAATTGTTTTAGTTGGAATTATTATCGGAATTTTAACGATTAATATAAGTGATTCTCAAAAAGTGGCTAATGCGAGTACACTTAAGATTTCCCATATTCGTTTATTGTTTTCAAATGTTCAATTTACACTAAGTATCATTATCTTCTTTATCCTCTTTTTAGTCTTCAATATGGAAACCATTACTGTCATCGATAAGATGCTTGAATTAAACTCTACCAACCATCAAATTGGATTGTTATGGAGTTTTCAAGCTATTGTTGAGATTCCACTGATGGTCTTTGGATTTAAGTTTATTCAACGATATAGTGCTAAAAAGATTCTTATGATTGCGGCCATTGCTTATGGCATAAGATATATGTTATACGGTTTAGCACTGAGTGGAAATCAAATAATCCTCATCTCAGGTCTACAATTTATTTCCTATCCATTTTTATTATTGACTCAAAAGATTATTGTTAACTTAACAACACCACTTCATTTAAGAGCTAGTGGTCATATGGTGATGACAGGAATTACATCCAATATTCCTATTGTTGTAGTTCCACTTATCAGTACTTTCTTACATCAGTATATTTCTTATTCAATTATATTATTCATTGCTGGAGTGCTCTGTATCATTGCAGCCATGATGAGCTTATCACTCAATATAGACTCTAATGCGAATTAGGGTCTTTTTATGTATAATTGAAGTTGAGGTAATTTTATGAAGAAAATAATAAGTAAAATTGTGCTATTAATCGTGACACTCTTTTTAGTCCTCCCTTTAACAACTCCTGTTAGAGCGGATGGAGTCAATGTCACAATCCATTACAGACGTCATGATGGCGATTATGATGGATGGAATTTATGGGTTTGGCCAGAAGGGCAAGATGGCCAAGAAATTGAATTTAACCAAGAAGACGAGTTTGGTAAGATTGCTGAATTTAGAATTGAAGCACCAGGTCATATTGGTTTTATTGTCAAGAAAGTTGACGGCGATAATATTTGGGCAGAAAAAGATACAAATGAGGATCGTTATATTGAGTCATTCAAACAGGATGGTTCTGCTGAAATATGGTTAATGGAAAATGATCCAGATTTTTCATACGAAGAATTAGATGGAACCATCGCTGATAAATTCAGAGATGTTCAAATCACAGATATGAGAGTCATAAAACTGACCACAACGACTCCATTTACTCAACAGGAAGCGGATTTAATTGAGGTGAATCAAAGTGAAATTGAAAAGGTCGTAGCTGGAACATCAACCACAGCTAGTATCTATCTAAAAGAGAATTTGGACTTAACTAAGGAAGTCAGGGTTACTTTTGATAAATATGGATCTGAAACAGCAAGGGTTGGACAAGTATTACATTCAAAATCATTTAATGATCTATATGCCTAATATTCAGCACTTTTACTGATGACAGGTTCATCCCAATTAAGCGTGAGTAATCCA
>CAYFSJ010000017.1:0-30720 GCA_964345765.1 uncultured Erysipelothrix sp. | reverse complement strand
TCCATTTTGATCTGTTTCATCTAAACCGACAAATGTATAAGTAGTAATACCATCAAATTTTACAGGATCAAGATACGCTTCATCATTACGATAGAGTTGTAACTCAATAACAGGTTTATCCTCTGGTCCACCTACCCATACTTTATTAACAGTAATATCAATCTTAGGAATGACATAAGTATTAGTCACCGTTAAACCATCAATCGATTTCTCATAATTAGCCGGTACTACAGCCTCATCAACGCTATAAACAATTTCATCATGTCCATGGAAACGTTTCAAGTTTTCAAATGTATGAGCAGTAATTGGATGAACCAGTTCAATAGGTTCAACCTCAACCAGTTCATCATTCTCGTTATACATTAAAGGTTCTCCAGGATTAGCCATTAGATTAAGAGTAATAGCCGGTCTATCCTCTTGTGGACCATCAACCCATACTTTATTAACATCTTTATCAACTTTGTTATGATGGGCAGCCTTATAAGCAGCACCAGCACCATAAGTACCTGGAGCTACCTCAACCGCATGTTCATCTCTTTCTAAATCATGAACATTCCAACGCTCTTCTGCCTCATCCATAAACCAACCATTAATTTGATGGTTTACTGGATCTGGAGCTTCATTAAGTATTGCCGGTGTGGCTGGACCAAACGTGATACTACCCGCATTAACAAAGATATCATCACCTGCTACAACCGCTCTATTGTTATAAATAGCAGCATCAGTCGGAACAACCACTGTTCCACTTCTAACAAATACTCCGCCACCACTGCGATAAGCTTCAACAGATTGTGCTCTATTATCTATAATCTCCACTTTAGCACCTTGTGCTATTGTAAGGGAACCACTCTCACCCGCATTCACATGTAATCCAGGACCTAAGTTTCCATTAAGTGTCAATGTCGTAGCCGCATCCACACTATGTGTTGCGTTTCCAAGATAGAGTCCTGCTGAATTTCCAAGAGCAGCTCTATTTTCACTAGCCGATACCACAGAAGCTACAGCCGTAAACTGTCCAGTAGAATGAATACCCTGATAACCATTACGATCACCATGAACTGTCGAATTAGTAATCGCTAAAGTCGTCACAGAGAATCCATGTCCACCATTATCATTAACGTTCATCGTTGAGCCAGTAACAACCCAGACTCCACCATTAGTTCCATAAGAACGGTTATTATTCACATTAACAATACTATTGGTTACATTCCCTGTGAATTTACCAGTTCCACTAACAATACCACTACCAGGGTTATTGATAGACTCAAACTTGGATTCCGTAATGTTTAGTTGTTTAGTCGCTTCAGTCTCAGTAAACACACCACTACGTGTATTATTAGTAGTTAGAACCGTAGATTCAACAACATTAAAAATTGTGTTAGCCTTACCTTGATAAGCAATACCATCTTGAACACGTCCACCACCATTAATAGTCAAAGTCGAACCATTTAAGGTGACCGTTGCATCACCAGAATTGGTATTACTACCAATAACAAATAACTGTGTTCTTGAATTCATCGAAGACGCATTAATCGTTACCTCATTATAAGTTGTTGACCCATTAGCCGTCATAATAGGATATCTAGGTGATGTTTCATCCGCAACAACATTGAGCGTTGCGCCATTCCCATTCACCGTTAGATTCTTACCAACCAGATTATATCCATTAGACTCATAAACCATACCTTCAGTAAGAGTAATCGCCCCATCCGTTTCAGAAGTTGCATTAAACGCATCAATCGCTTCATTAAACGTTGTGTAAGTGGTCGTCGACTCACCAATTTGTAGTTGTACACTGCCCTCCTGAGCCTGTGTCATTGTCGTAGACATTCCAATCAACAAAAGTAGTGTTAACAGGAAAGTTGTAATTCGCTTGGTCATATAAATACCTCTCTTTCATCGTAAAATCTAAAAACCAAAACTCGAACTATTTCTTAACTCAAATTATATGCTTTAAAATTATTTTTATAATCAAAGTAACTATTATAAAATAGACAACAAATAGGATATTACCACGATAAAAAACACATTTTATAAAATGAAAATTATTGTTATGAATTATGAATACATATTTGAAAAATTATTTTTATTTGTAACACACCAAAAGCTAATATATAACTCAATTGAGCACAAACAGTCTTTAGTGTAAAATATAGCTAAGAAAGAAGGAAATTAGAATGGAAGTATCAAAAGATTTATTAACCGAAAAACAATATCACATCGGTTTATCGGAAGGAGACGTAGGACGCTATGTCCTATTACCAGGAGACCCAGCCAGAACCGACAAAATCGCAGCACATCTAGACGACGCAAAACTCGTCGGATTCAACCGTGAATATAAAACATGGACCGGCTATCTAGATGGAGTCAAAGTCTCAGTCATGTCAACCGGAATGGGAGGTCCATCCACAGCCATAGGACTCGAAGAACTACACAAAATAGGAGCCGACACCTTCATCAGAGTCGGAACCTGTGGTGGGATGCAACTAGACGTATTAGCTGGTGACCTCGTCATCGCCAACGGCGCCATCCGAAAAGAAGGAACCACCGTCGAATACACCCCAATCGAATACCCAGCTATCGCAAGCTACGAAATGACAACCGCACTAGTAGAAGCAGCCAAAAATCTAGACAAAACCTACCATGTAGGTGTCGTCGAATGTAAAGACTCCTTCTATGGACAACACGATCCATCCTCAAAACCAGTAGGACCAATGTTAGAATACAAATGGAACGCATGGATCAAAGCAGGAGCCCTAGCCAGCGAAATGGAATCAGCCGCCCTCTTTATCATCTCAAGTTATCTTAGAGCCAGAGCCGGCGCCATCATGCTCACAGTCAACAATCAAGAGCGCATTAAAGCAGGACTCGAAAACATCGTCCAAAAAGATCCAGAACCAGCCATTGAAGTGGCCATCGAAGCCATCCGAATCTTAATTAAACAAGATCAAGAAAAAGAATAGAAATAAATAACAAAAGAAAAACGGAAGTTACCAAGGAGTTGGGAGCTTCCGTTTTTATGAGGTTTTATTTACTTTCATCAATCGCTTCATTTTCAAAAGCATTGTAGAATTCATCCAAAGAGATTTCCAGTGCGTCTGCCGCTCTTTTAGCTGAGTATACTCTCATTTTTAATGGATCGCGCTTACCATTAATCAGTGCATAAACGGCTGGTAAATGAATCCCAGACAGCTGAGAGAATCGATACCCCGACATTTCTCTGTCCTCTAACATCTTCTTAAGGGTCATGTTGTCTCCTTTCTATGCTCTTTTATTATAGCAAGTTCTTTTCCTTAGTCCATACTAATTATTGAAAAATGTTTTTATTTCAACAATGTCATACAACTAGTATAGAACACTATATCTTATCAACTACTAAATTATAACAAATTAAAGTAAAATACAAACCATTCTATCCAATTCACACTATTTCACACAAAACTAAGAAACATCCAGTTCCGTTTGTTGTCTACAAGTATCTTTAGCATACTAAAAGAAGGTTTAACCCTCATAAAGCCACTTAACAACATTCTTCTCATCAATCTTAGTTTTCTTATCCATTTTACGAACTTCAATGATCAAACTCGCAATCTTATTGACTGTATCCGTATCCATTTCAATCTCAAAATGATCATGCTTCTTCGTCACATAAGCCCGCTTCTCATCCAAGACAGTCAAAGAGGTCTTACTCGGAAGCAGCTTCTTATTCAACACATGTAATTCAAGATTAGGACGAGTCTTATAACGTTTCACCAACACCTTATCCATCCAGTCCACCACAACAAATCCTAGATATAATAAAACAATCGGTACAAACAATCTCAACAGTTCATTCTCGATATAAAATGGCAATGTAACACGATCCATCAAAAACGATAGTCCCAAAAGAACTAAACCAATAACCATTAAGCCATAGCCAATATATTTAAAGATTCGAAACATCATAAAATCAGGATTCTCCTGATTATTATCATAATCCGTCATCAGCTCTAACAACTGACTCTTCTTAGCATTACTCAAACCCTTAGAGGTCATCAAAATAACTCTTTGTTGTTTAAGCGTCGCCTCCTCAATAATACGAATTTGTGGTTCATCCAAACTATGAGAAACAAGTATCAGAGAATTCGCCGAATACGGAATTGTCTGTACCTCACTCTTAATCTTTGAATCATTAACAATCTCTAAAAAAATGGTGTCAAACTTTTTCATGACACCATTATACCACTATTCAATTGTTGTATGTTTATCTAAAAACGGTTTAACCAAACTAATTTGAACATTACGAAGCACATCCCCCTCATCAGAAATCAAAGCAGGCGTACTCATAATCTCATGCTCACTTACTAAACGCTTAAACTCTTCTGGGTTATCCTCACGCTTTACAACCTCAATATCCTTATCATAAGCGCCCTTAAGCCCCATTTCTAGATATTTATGCACCGCAATGCACTGTGGGCAGTTTTCCTGAGTTAATAATTTAATCATAGTTTCTTACCAATTGACTCTTTATCAAAATAGAAATCCTCATCATGTAGCGCCTCAGACTTCATCTTTTGATAGCCATTTCCTTTCATCGAGAAGTTATCCATTGTCTTAGTCTCCGTATTCAAGCCATTAAGCACAACCGGGTTAACCTCCTCATATTCAAACACAGGATCATACCCTAAGTTCATCAATGCCTTATTCGCATTATAACGAACAAATATTTTAACATCATGACTCAAATCAACCGGATCATAAATCTCTTCAATGAGAGCCACCTCTAAATTATACAACGTATCCAGCAGTTGTAGTGTAAACTCATGCATCTGTTCTTTTTCTTCTTGAGTAAAGGTCTCTAATAACATCGTCGAAAGACGCCCCACATAAAGTCCATGGATAGACTCATCCCTCAAGATTAAGTTAATAATCTCTCCAGCCTGCATCAATTTACCCTGACCATAAAACCAAAGCGGATAATAGAACCCTGAATAAAACAACCAAGACTCTAAGAAGACACTCGCCACCATCGCCTTATACGTCACAATATCAAACGCTTTTTGATCAAAGTTTTCATCCATCTGATAATTACGCTCATACGTCATCTTATCTAGATTTCTATAATGACCCACAATCGTATCCAAAATCTTCTGTAAGTTCTCATTTTGTTCACCCCAAACAAAGAGCTCATCAATCTCTTCATTGGTCATATAGGTCATAAAGATATTCGAATAAGACTTAGCATGGACCGCATTTTCCATCGCCGCCATAAAGTTAAGAACCGACTTACGCTGATGAAACTCATCACCCATCGCCCTAGACACCACAGGCATCCCAATATCACCTTGATAAGTATCTAAAAAAGTTAGCACCTGTAAGTTTTGAGCATAAGCCAACTTAACCTCTTCAGGCAGCACATTCCACACATTTAAATCTGGTTGAAGCGCAATATCCTCTGGACGCCAAAACTGAGATAAATTCTGTTCATAAAACGATTGCGTCATATCATCTTCTGGCACATTCCAATTCGCACCCGTATAATTTAAATCCATCATTATTCTCCCTCTAATTAAACCGCACAAGCCTCACACTCATCAATTTTGAGCTTTTGAGTTCTCGTATAATACAATGTCTTAATCCCCATATGGTGGGCATACAAGTAGTAGCGCTGTAACTCACGCGTCGTCACATCACTAGTAATACACAATTCAAACGAAATTCCCTGGTCCACATGTTTCTGAGCCGTCGCCACCACATCAATCACTTTATAAGTATCCATACGATACGCCGTCTCATACATAAACTCAGCCGTATCCAATGCCGGAGCCGGGAAATAGGTCTTGGAATTTCCATACGTTCTCTCCTCAACCAATTGTTTAATCGGCGTAATACTCGGAGTCGCACTCATCACATACGCAATTGAGCCATTAGGAGCCACCGCCAAACGATTGGAATTATACAAGCCATACGCAATGACCTCTTCCTTTAATTCTTGCCACTGCTCATCCGTAGGAATCTCAATATCCTTAAACAGTTCCTTAACAATATCGGTCTTAGGTAAAATTTGTCCTCTACCCTCAAAATATTCTCCAGAAGCATACTTAGACTCTTCAAAGCCATAGAATCTAAGACCCGTCTCTTTGGCCTTCTCCATTGAATGTTTCAAACTATAGAAGTTAATCATATTAAAGAAGACATCCACCAAATCTAAATCTTCCTCTGATCCAAAAGCGATGTAATTCTCAGCAATATAACCATGGTGACCCATAATCCCAAAACCAACCGAACGCATTAAACGATTCGCCTTAGCCACTGCTGGAACATACGCAATATTTGTCTTCTCAGACACCGAATTCATGATATCCATCGCCGCATAAACCGTCTCTTTAATCGTATTATGCTTCATCATGTTGCCCATATGACCAGAAGCTAAGTTACAAGATACATCCAAACCAATCTTATCCTCTTCTTTTTTATCGTAATCCGCAAATTTACTGACTACCGTCGGTTGTAAGATCTCCGTACATAAGTTAGAAAACTTCACCGTATCCTTCAAAGGATTTTGATCATTCACATTATTCGCATACATAATATACGGATAACCAGACTCACCCTGTACTTGAGCAATCTGATCTAAAAGTTTACGAGGATTCATCTTCTTCTTACGAACCTTCGGATTCTCCATCAATGTGTCATACCATTTGTCCATCTCAATCGCAATATCCCCAAATGGAATACCATACTCATCATAAACAGTCTTAGGATAAAAGACATACATGTCCTTATCTTCTCGTGCCAGTTCAATAAATTTATCCGGAATCACCACACCCATGGATAAGGTTTTAACTCTCACATCATCATCCGCATTAAGTTTCTTCGTGTTTAAGAAATCCTCAATATCCGCATGGAAGATATTCAAATAAGCAGCCCCAGCCCCAGGTCTTTGACCCATCTGATCAGCATATCTAAATCCATTATCTAAAAGTTTAGCCACACCAACCACACCTTTAGCCACATTCTGAATGCCCTTAATAGACTCACCCTTAGCTCTTAAATTGGACAAGTGTAAGGAAACACCCCCACCAATCTTACTTAATTGCATCGCAAACTCATTGGCACGGGCAATATCATTGAGTGAATCATCCACTTCTAATAAGAAACAAGAAACAAACTCACCACGACGCTTCTTACCCGTATTGAGTAAAGTTGGTGTTGCCGGAGTGAAATCTTGAGCGATTAGACGCTCAATTAAGCGCTGTGCTTTATCAACATCACCATCCCCATGATACAAAGCAGTAAAACTTAAACGGTCCTCATAACGCTCTAAAAAGACTTTACGGTCATTACTCTTAAGGGCATAGTCATTATAAAACTTAAAAGCACCCATATAGGTTGGGAAACGAAACTCTTGAGCATAGGCATAATCAAAGATTTGTTTGATCTCCGACCATTCGTATTTATCCAAGAACTCTTTCTCAATATAATCATTCTTCACCAAGTGATCAATCTTCTCTTCTAAGGAATGGAAGAACTGAGTCTTCTTATTAATCTCATTAATAAAGTAAGAATGGGCCGCCTCTTGGTCTTTAGTCAAATCTTTGATTCGACCCTCTCCATCAACAATCTGATTGTTCAATAAAATCCACTCAGGAATCTGCAGGGATTTATTCTCCATTTTACGCTCGCTCATTATTTTCTCTCTCTTTCTGTTGTATATATTCTTTAACTGCTTCCCAATCAGGTTTAAATCCGGTCCCCTCAAACTTTCTCACCAGTTTAATATTATAGATCGCCTGAATCTTATCTCCAGCCGCCCCATAATTAGTCCCCCAATTACGGTTGCCACTCACAGCCACCCCAATACAGTTTTGGTAGTGTTTCCTCAACACTTCAATGGTTGGCATCGGGATTTCACCAAAGTTAAATGATCGGGTCACAAGGAAATAGGCTCCTTGTTCAAAAGGAATATCATCATGGCCAATCCGATAGATCGGATACCCTAAATTCTGGGCAAACTTCATACTCAATCCGGTTAAACTATCAACGACAATAAACATAATGTCCTCCTTCAGGTACTACCCATTGTAACAAAAAAAGAGGTTATTAAAACCTCTTTGATTTGTGTTTTAACGAGAATCATTAAATGTTTAAAGTTTTAGGTAAAAGACTTTTTTCACAATGAATAATAAAGTCTAAACGCTATATCTAAACAACCGACTCAATCGCATGGAATTTCTGTGTCTGTTTCTTACTAAAGACCAAATCGATTTTTACTTGTTCCTCTTTAAAATAGAACCGTAACGTATCCTTTTCCTCTAATAATTCATCCAAAGGTTCTTGAGCTTGATAGTCATTAAGAATAATCGGAGAGCCATCCGTCTCTAAAACCACTTCCACTTCTACCTCTTCTCCTATGCCCTCACGCATCGCCAAGACATCGGCTAATTCAATTGGTCTGACCTTACCCATGATTCGAACTTCAGCCTTATAGCCATCATCCAAAATCATGGTCGCATACCAATAATCAATCCGCACATCCTGTAAAGAAGATTGTTGTTGGATCAGTAAATCATTAAGTATACTCAACGCCTCTTCAATTGATAAGGTCTTAATCACTTTAGGCGACTCATCAATCAAAGGAAGTTGGTTTAAGTTTTGAAAATACTGTTTATCATCCAGTTCACCATTTTCACTCAGCGCATTTTGATACGCCCAGTTTAAATACTGATGAACCTGTTCATCATTTAACTCCAAAGATTTCAACCGTTTTTGGGTATCCATCACAATTTGGTATTTCTGTTGTTTCATTTGGTCTTTAATAGCATCTAATAACGATTCACTCATTTTGACCTCCTGTTAGTGGACCAATATTTAGATGTTGAAGCACCTCATCATGAGCCCTCTGAATGCGATCAAGATGAGCCTGTGTTAACTCTAAATCTAATTGTCCCGCTAGCGCCTGGCTAGTCGACAACACATGGTATTGATGAGGCACATGCACACCATCAACTAAATGTGTGTGGATCGGTTCACGATAAACCCAAGTTGGATGAGCCACAATCGACTCAATCTTAACCGGTTCATCATTTTCTTGGCTAATATTCACTTCCATGACAACACCACGCTCAGTCCAGGCATTATCAAGGGTTTCAATTCGTTGGTTACTAAGGAAGTTACCCATCGAATAGATAATAAATTTATCAAGACCATCTTTTTGAATAATCTCAGTAGGTTGAAGCACATGTGGGTGATTACCAAACACAATATCCGCACCCCAATCAACCATCTTATGATACAAATCAACTTGTTCCTGAGTTGGTTCCAACATATATTCAACCCCCATATGAGGATAGACAATAATGACATCGGCCAACTCTTTAGCCTGGGTAATATCTGCCTGAATATTCTCTTCAATAATAGGCTCAAGTTTCATCTGTTGTTCTTGGTAAGTTAAGGTCTGTTCCATCCCATTAAAGCCATAAGTATAGGCCAGTAAAGCCACTTTAATCCCATTGACATCTTTAACAACCATCGGCTGATCTGCCTGAATGTTCACCCCAAATGGTGTGACACCCAAGTCATTAAAAGTATGGTAAGTGGAATCAATCCCCTCACTTCTAGAATCAGTGATATGGTTGTTAGCCAAAGAGACCACATCAAAGCCCGCATTCTTCACCGCCTGAGCTATTTCAGGTGGCGCATTAAACATCGGGTAACCGCCCAATGGATAATCCGGACTAATTGAACCCTCATAGTTTGCGATGGCGAGATCGGCCGAACTAATAAGAGGTTGGATCATCTCAAACTGAGAGTTAAAATCATAGGCTCCCGTATTAGGATCTTGTGCACTAAAATACAACAAGTCATGAATTAATACATCTCCCACCGCCATAATCTTAGCCTCTTTTTTAGTCTGAGGTTCTGGCTCTGGTTCAGGTTCTGGATCAGACCCTGGATCTGGCTCTGGTTGTGGTTCTGGTTGCGGATCAGTTTGAACTGTTTCTGGCTCAGTATCCTTTGATAGATAATTGTCCGCTATCTTTAAAGCGGTTAGCGTCACTAAAAAGATTAAGGTGACACTCAATATAACGACAAGTCGTTGTTTAAATTTGGAACGTTTACGAGTCATAGTTGTTCCCCCTATCCAACTCTTATTTTACACCAAGCTCTCTGACTTTGCCACAACTCACGATTGAGCTGAATCAATCATTAATTTAGATATTTTTGTCGAAAAAGCAGCTGGATCTTCAATTGGAAGACCCTCAATTAAAAGTGCTTGATCATATAAGATGGAAGCATACTCTTTTAATTTGGTTTCATCCAATTGACTTAAAACTTTAAATAAATCATGGTCTGGATTAAGTTCTAAGATTCGAGTTGCCTTTAAATGTTGACTCTCATCAGGTGATTGAGCCAAGACTTTCTCCATTTCAAAAGAAATACCCTCATCACTTACTAAACAGACTGGATGTGATTTTAAGCGAGAGGTCAATCGAACATCGCCTACCACACCGCTTAATGATTCTTTAATGACTTCTAAGACATCTTTATTTTCTTCACTTAATTTCTCTAAAGTTTCTTTAGTTTCTTCATTAACCTCTAGATCGCCTTGGTTAAGTGCTTTAAAAGTCTTACCATCATATTCGCCAAGGACTTTTAAAGCAAACTCATCAACATCGTCCATCAACACTAACACTTCACGGTCTTGATCTAAGATTCCTTCCACTTGTGGGAGTTGTCTTGCTTTTAGAAGCGATGGTGCACTGACATAATAGATTTCTTTTTGATCTTCATCTAAGCGAGAGACCACTTCATTTAAGGTCACTAACTTATCTTGGTAGGTTGATGTAAATAAGACTAAGTCTTTAATCTCATCTTTGTTGGCACCAAAATGATCGTACATTCCGTATTTAAGTTGTAGACCAAAGACATCGAAAAATTCTTCGTATTTTTCTCTATCATTTTTTAACATTAACTCAAGTTCACTCTTTACTTTACGGTTAATTCGTTTGGCCATATTGGCTAATTGACGGTCATTTTGTAGGACCTCACGAGAAATGTTTAAGTTTAAATCAGCTGAATCCACAACTCCACGCACAAAGCCGAAGTAATCAGCAATCAAATGTTCGTTATGTTCTTGAATAAAGACTGAGCGAGAATATAGGGCTAAGCCTTTTTTATCTTTCTCATTATAGAAATTGAAGGGTAAATGTTTTGGAATGAATAGTAGTGCGTTAAAACTTTGAGCACCCTCAACTTGCATATGTATGGTATGGAGTGGTTCTTGATAATCACTGAAACGGTCCATGTAAAATTGATGGTAGTCTTCTTCACTGATTTCTGATTTAGAACGTTTCCATAATGGCACCATTGAATTGAGTGTTTCAGACTCTCCATCCTCATTGTTAATTACAATTGGATAGCGAACATAGTCTGAATACTTTTTGACTAAACTACGGATATTGTCTAATTCTAAGTATTGATCATAGTTTTGTTCATCGGTATTGTCTTTTAGGAAAATGATGATTTCAGTTCCTCGATCAGATTTGTCGACTTTTTCGATGCGATATCCATCTACACCATTAGAGATAAAGACATAGCCTGAGTCGCTATCTTCTGATTTACTCATGACGCGCATTTCTTTGGCGACCATATAGCCTGAGTAAAAACCGACCCCAAATTGTCCAATAATATCGACATCACTGATTGGTTCTTCGAGTTGATTTTTAAAGATTCCACTTCCTGAATGAGCAATGGTTCCTAGATTTTCTTCTAGCTCTTCTTTGGTCATTCCTATTCCATAGTCTTTGACGTGGATTGTTCTTAAATCTTTGTTGACTTTAAGTTCAATTTTTAAGTCATCTTTATTAAACTTCACACCATCTTCATTGAGTGTTTGAACATAAAGTTTATCCATTGCGTCTGACGCATTGGAGATGAGTTCTCTTAAGAATATTTCTTGATTTGTATAGATTGAGTTAATCATCAAGTCTAAGACTCTTTGAGACTCTGCTTTAAATTTTTTTAATCTTGCCATAAAACCTCCGTTTAGCACTTATCACTTTTGAGTGCTAAAACTATTTTATCAGTCTAAACGTACTTGTCAAGTCTGTAGATTATTAAGTATCTCTTAAGAAATCATGACAAATTAGAAAGATTAACAATCTTTTCATTAAATTTTGATATAATACACAAAGTCAGTGATGGAGACGCTATGAATCAGAAACAAAAAAACTTCATGTTTAATGCGGCGGGAATTATCGGGATTATCTTGACTATCATCGCTACATGGTGGGCATATCAAGAAGGATTATTAACGTCACAAGAAAAAATGGAAGCTTTCATTAAACCATTTGGTGTGATTGGCATTATGATGTTTATCTTCGTCCAAATTGTTCAGACGGTCGTTCCAATTATCCCAGGTGCCATGACTATCTTAGCGGGTGTCGCTATGTATGGAATGTTTTGGGGGACTGTTTGGAACTATATTGGGATTGTTATTGGATGTGGGATCTTATTTTATTTAGTTAGACGTTATGGTAAGCCATTTGTTCAATTGATGGTCAAGCCTAAAACTTATAACAAATACATCTCATGGTTAGATAAGGGCGATGGCTTTGAGCGATTCTTTATTATCTCGATGATCTTACCGTTTGTGCCAGCAGATTTTATCTGTGCTTTGGCGGCTCTTACTAAAATGAGATTTAGACGTTATATGTTAATAATTATTACGTGTAAGCCAATTGCGATATTGGCCTATACAATTGGAACGACGAAGGTTATTGAGTTTATTTATAATTTATTTGTATAACATAAAGCCACTGCCATCTAGTTTCATCATAAAACGATAATCTTCTCTTGTCCCACGCACAAATGAGACTAGATAAGTGTCCTCTAAATTAACAGTTGTGATTGAAATCTCTCTGTCTACATTGATTTTGTTTTCTTGAAGATACGTGTTAATTGAGTTATAAAAATCAACCACAACATTGCTTCTAACATCATTAAAATCAATTAAATTGAGCTCAAAAAGATTCTTAACCGGATCTTTTTTTATCATTTATTGGCTAAGATCCTTGTTCCATCATATAGATAGTATCAAAATAGTCTTCGTTGTTTGGATCTTG
Organism: uncultured Erysipelothrix sp.; assembly: GCA_964345765.1. GTDB lineage: Bacteria > Bacillota_I > Bacilli_A > Erysipelotrichales > Erysipelotrichaceae > DUUI01. The sequence continues at coordinate 17,614 of CAYFSJ010000017.1, read as the reverse complement.
AATATCAAGACTTATTGTTTGTGCGTCGATTATCAGACTTGATAGCATGATTGGTTTATCTTTAAAGTCTTTATGATGATGAAGGTCTTTAAAGATTCTCTCTAAAGAGTCTGGTGTGTCTAAGACTCTAGCTTTTCGCCCAATATAGCCATAGGATGTATTACCTAACTGAATCGTTTGATAATAGCGCAGCTCCCCAATCAAAAATAAGCCTATGATACTAAATACCGTTATAACTAATAACCAACCAACTAGTCTTTACATATCAGTAAAATCCTCTCTTTATATGTACAATCATATGGTTGTTCAATCAAAATATTATTGTACACAATATATAGTTTTGTTTAGCTTGTTTCGATATAATAATTAATTTTAAAAAGGAGCATAACTCCTTTTTAGTCTCTATCATATGGATGGAGTGGTTCAGGTACCGCGTTATTATCCTGATCTATAAAACTATGGAAAACAATTCGAATCGATTGTTCTTCTAATAGGTTTTCTAAATTAAAGACAAAGTTTTCACCCTCACAAACAGCCATATTATGGTCTGGTATATCATGATCTTCCATCGCCTCTTTAAACAGTTTTACAGAATTTTGAATACTCTCTTCTTTGCAACTGCTTCAATAAAATGGATGCCAAGTGGTAATAACATTTCTTGACAATACGCAACATTAGGTGGATAAGCTTCAATCGCCGTCGTGTTTTGGACTGGATGTCCTAAAGAAAGTAAAAACTCTCCACCACCGGTTTCCATATCTAAAAGTTTCATATCCGATTTTAAATAAGTCAGTATTGTTTCTTTTAAATCCCATGGTAACTAATCCTCTTCTTCGTAACGACCATGAATATGAGAAAAATCCCATCCTTTGATATGGCAAGTCTTTCTTCTTCTAACCACTCTTGTAATAATTTATCTTTATCCATCATCTAGTCAAAAACATCCAAATAGATACCCAGTTCTTTACTAGTTAAATAATGAGTCAAAAAGATATTTAATGTCTGATAGTCCGTAAGATCATGTTTACTACTTTTTGTAGGTAAAGTGACACCAACAGCTTTTGTTTGATTATAAAAAGTAATCATCATAAAATCGTTGAGCCGCTTTACAAATTTGTGGCCAACCTACCTTATACGTAAACTCCCAATAAGTAAAAAGCCATTGGTCTTTTTCATTTACATTTAACAATAACATGAGTCCACCTTAATTATCCTTTCAAAAAAGGGTCTAATTTCGACCCTTAAAAATAAAAACACTCCCAAGATTAACAATAATAGAAATTAGTACCAATAGCCATAAAATGGCATTCATCGTAGGGACAACATCCATTAACGCAATCCAATCTTCACTCTTGACCCAACTACTAATCTGATGATGAAAAGCCATCATCGTTAGCGCAGTAAAAGAAAGTCCTAAAGCCATAAATAAAATATTCTTTTCTTGTTTCTTAATAGAATAGTAAATATTTAACAGCGTCGACAATATCGCTAATTATCCAAACACTACCCATATCATCTTACATACTCTCTGGTGCACTAACACCAATACAATCAAGGGCATTACGCATTGTAATTTGAGCCGCCTTAACCAAAGCTAAGCGTTGGTTCGACAATTCTGGTTGAGACTCATCAATCACTTTACAAGCCCCATAGAAGGTGTGAAAGTTTTGAGCCAGTTTCTGCGTGTAGTTACAAATCTTATTAGGTAAACGAGTCTTAGCCGCCTCAGCCACCACATTAGGAAACTCTGCCAACCACTTCAGTAAATCGACTTCTTTTTCATGGGTTAATAAATCATATTCATCCACTATTTCAAACTGAGCTCGTTTCAAAATAGAAGACATACGCGCATGGGCATACTGTGCATAATAAACGGGATTATCATTGGACTGAGACCGTGCCAACTGTAAATCAAAATCAAAATGAGTGTCAGCCGCTCTAGAAACCATGAAGTAACGGGTTGCATCCACCCCAATATCATCGATCAATTCTCTTAGACTAATTGCATTACCAGTTCGTTTGGACATTCTCACTTCTTTATCCCCTTCCATCATTCGAACAATTTGAATGATGTCCACCTCTAAAGTCGATGAGTCATACCCCAATGCTTGAATAGCCGCTGAAAGTCTAGGAATATAGCCATGATGATCTGCCCCAAAAATATTAATAATCTTTTCAAAGCCACGATCAAGTTTATTTTTATGATAAAGAATATCCGGAGTTAAATAAGTATAAGATCCATCACTCTTTCTTAGGACACGATCTTTATCATCCCCAAATTGAGTACTCTTAAACCAAAGAGCCCCATCTTGTTGATACAAGTAACCTGATTCATCTAATAATGTTAGTAACTCATCAATTGAGTTTTCCTCTTTTATCCGCTTCTCAGAAGTATACTGGTCCATTTCAATATTGAAAAGTTTTAAGTCTTCTTTAATTCTATCTAATTCTAAAGCGACACCCTCAGCTTCTAACACTTCAAACTGTCTTTGTTGGTCCCACTCTAATAATTCTTTACCGTATTTATCATTAATGGCAGAGACAATCTCTAATACATCCTCAGAATGATAACCATCCTCAGGAAGTTGATAGTCTAAGCCATGAAGTTGTTTATAACGCTCCAACATTGATAATACTAAATTATGAATTTGGTTACCCCCATCATTCACATAATATTCACGAGTCACATCATAATTAGAGCGTTTCATAAGTCGAGTGATTGAATCACCCCAAGAGGCGCCACGCGCATGACCAATATGTAATAAACCAGTTGGATTCACTGAAATATACTCAACATTAACCTTTAAATTCTCACCTGTATTGTTGTTACCATAGGCCGACTCTTCAAGTAAGATTTGTTTAATGATTGAAGAGAGTGATGATTTATTCACCCAGATATTAATAAATCCTGGACCAGCAATCTCCACTTTTTCAATCAAATCATCAGACTCTAATAGTTTGTCCTTAATCTCTTGGGCAACTTCTCTAGGGGCTTTACCCAATGATTTGGCTAATCTCATCGCAATATTCGTAGAATAATCACCATTTTGATTATCCTTAGGAATATCCACTTTGATTTCCCCTTCATAGCCATCGAGTGCTTGTGCCAATAATGTTTTGATTTTGTCTTCAACTTTAATCATTTCCTACCTCTTTTCTCATCCATTGGTGCGGCATATATTCGTCCATCTCAAAGGGACCATATGCTTCATAACCTAGTTTCTTATAAAACGCTATTTTTGTTTCTTGAGCGTGTAGATGAATCTCATTCACTAGATGCTTTTTAATCTCTTGTTCACATTTTAAGACCAATGAGCGTCCTAACCCTTTGTTTCTATATTCTTTTAAGACTGCCAAACGTCCCAGGATCGCTACATCATCATCAATCAAATAGCGGACACAACCGACACATTTGTTGTCGTGATATACTGTTATATAGTGAAAGTCATCATCAGAGTCATCAAACTCTTGACTAAACTGTTGTTCATCCAAAAAGACTTGTTGTCTAATATGGTCTGCCTCTGTCCTGTTGTTTTGTGTCTTAAATGAATTCATGCCATTATTTTACACTATAAACAGATTGTTTGGTGAATCTATGTTATACTCTTCAAGCACGAAAGCGAGAAAACTATGTCATTTAATCAATTAAACCTAAAACCAGAACTACTCAGAGCCATTTCAGAGATGGGATATGAGACACCATCACCCATTCAACAACAGGCAATACCCGTTATTTTAGACCATAAAGATATTATCGGTCAATCCCAAACTGGATCAGGTAAAACAGCCTCCTTTGGCCTACCAATCCTCAATCAATTAGAACCACTCCCAAACCGTAAAACACAAGCCTTAATTCTAGCACCAACCCGAGAACTTTGTTTACAAGTCGCAGACGAAATGAGAAAGTTCGCCAAATATATTGAAGGTGTCAGAATCGTCAGTGTTTATGGTGGACAAGATATTTCTCGCCAAATCAAAGATATTAAAGGGGGTAGCGATATTGTCGTCGCAACCCCAGGAAGATTACTCGATCATATTAGACGCCGTACCCTCAGATTTGAGAACACCCATCAAGTTGTTTTAGACGAAGCCGACGAAATGTTAAACATGGGCTTTTTAGATGAAATCAAAGAAGTCTTCAGTCATTTACCAAGTCAACGTCAGACCATCCTGTTTTCAGCAACGATGCCAAAACCTATCTTGGAACTATCAAAAACGATATTAAACAATCCAGTTGAAATCAAAATGAAAGACAAGACACTTACCGTTGAAGCAATCCAACAGATTGCCTATGAGGTCTTACCCTCTCAGAAAGTTGATTTATTAATTCAATTATTAGAACTCCATCATTTTGACTCAGCCCTGATCTTCTGTAACACTAAAAAAATGGTTGATGAGCTAAGCGCAACACTCAATAAACAAGGCTATCTAGCAATGGCACTACACGGTGATATCAAACAAGAAATACGCACCAACATCATGAATCGTTTCAAAAAGAAACAAATCACGACCCTAATTGCGACCGATGTCGCAGCTAGAGGCATTGATGTTGATTCACTGGATGTCGTCATTAACTATGACTTACCACAAGAGATTGAATATTATGTCCATCGTATTGGACGTACCGGAAGAGCAGGAAACACCGGACTGGCAATTTCACTCTATAGTCCACGTCAAAGACATTTACTTACCCAACTTGAAAAAATTACTCGTCAGCCGATTGAAAGAAGAGATTTACCAACTCAAAGAGAATTAGCTGAATTAACCGTTGAACTCATTGAGCGTGAAGTCAGTAACGGCCTTAACAAACCACAAGAGAAAACAAGTTATATCTTAGAACAGCTCCACCAAATGGGCTATGATGATAAACAGTTATTGTTTGGGCTACTCTCTAGAGTGGTAGAAGCACACACACTTAAATCAATTGAACCAGTTAAGACCAATCAAACCAAGCGTAAAAACACAGAATACTCAACAATTATGTTGAATATTGGTGATAAACAAAATATTAACCCCTCTAAATTATTAGCAGGAATTGCTGATGCGACAGGGATCAGTGGTAGAGAGATTGGACGTATTCGAATCAGTGAGCGCTCGAGTACTGTTGAAATCCCTCGACATAAAGAGAAAGAAATCATTGATACTCTCTCTAAAACAAAGATTGGTGGCAAGGTTCCATTTGTCTCAATTGTCAAGAGCACACGATCAGAAAAAAGAGGACGTAAACGCCCTCGTAATCGTAAGAAGTAAATTTGAATGAACTTTAAAAAACTATATGCAGCAAACTATAGGGCTAATCTCTGAATCGTTCAGGATTAGTCCTTTTAATTATTTCTTTGTTTTAAGATGACAAACATTTATGGATTGCCTGTAAACTTATGTACTCAAAGTTTTCCATAAATTGTTCATCATGTGAAACAAGTACAACAATTTTATCATTGAGTTCTTCCTTGATGATTCTAGAAAAACATCTTTAGATTGAGTATCTAAATTATTAATTGTTTCATCCAAAATAATTAGTGAGGAATTTGAACTTTGTAACTGAACAAACAATCGTATTAATCCTATTGTTTGGATTTCGCCACCTGAAAGATTATTATTTGATGTATAAATAAATCGATGCACAGTTCTTTCAGATAATCAGAGCGTTGATTATTCATTAAACTGTTCTTTTCTATCGTATCGTTAAATAGGAGAACTTGTTGCGAAAAACAGAAACATCATGATTAACAATCAGATATCCATCGTCGACAACCAGTAAACCAGTCAAAATCCGGATTATTGTACTTTTACCAGAACCACTTCGTCCTTTAATACAGTAAATGTTTGGTTTTGATAATTGTATATTTATATCTTTAACACCGTGTTTTTCATCATAATAGAAATTGTTTCTATTTTAGCATAAGAAAAGAGTTCATACGAACTCCTCTAAATTCTATAATTTAATCATTAACTATTGTCCAAAGCTTGGAACAAGTCCTTCCATGTCAGGGAACATTGCTTGGAAGAATTGTGAGTTTAGGTTCTCTAACCCCTCAACAAACCATTGACTATCAATTTGTCTAAGGTTTAATGGCGCTGAATATTCTTTAAGTTCTAAATCAGCAACAGCACTTTGAACCTCACCCAAAATTTGTTGAGTTTGTTCTTGTTCAGTTAGCGCTTGAAACTCAGGATTAAACATTAACTCAAATGATTTACCAATAATAACACCCATTAATGCGCCCATATCTGGCGCTTTCCAAGTCACTGGCACAGACGCTGTATCATTCTCGATTGTTGCGTCTCCAACCTTGAAACCATCTTTAAAGAGTGTCCCAAATAATTCCTGAACTTGTTGGAGCTCAGCCATATCCTCTGTTTGTTCTTTTAGTTCTTCCTCAGAAATACGATCTTCAGGGACTGTCAAAGCATTAAACTCATCAACCTTCACTTCTTGAAATGCATCCAAGAAATTCTGAGCCGTCGCCTCAGGAGTATTTGAGACTGTATTTGAACAGCTAATTAACAATACACCAACTAAAGCCAATAATAGTAATCTAATTTTTTTCATAATTTACCCATCCTTTTTTCCATTATACAAATTTTCTTAAATAGGTTTATAAAAGTGACTAAATTAAAAAAAGAAGTAAATTACTTCTTCTTGGCAATAATCTCGATTTCTACCAAAGCATCCTTAGGTAGTCTAGCCACTTCAATAGCACTACGAGCTGGGTAAGGTTCATTAAAGAACTCTCCATACACTTCATTCATTGAAGTGAAATCATCCATGTTTTTTAGGAACACTGTCGTTTTAATCACATTATCTAAATCACATTGAACTTGTTCTAAGAGTGCTTTAATATTGGTCAATGCTTGTCTAGTTTGATCTTTTATATCCCAAGACTCAATTTCATTACTCTTTGGATTAATCGGTAATTGACCAGAACTATAAATAAAATTGTCCACCTCTCTAAAAATAGAATAAGGACCAATCGCCTTAGGTGTTTCTAAAGGAGGGATGATTTTCTCAATCTTTAGTGAGAATTCAAAGGTTTTAGACTCATTAGGACTCAGCTTAAGAATCCCCTTTTTATCCTTTAATTGTTGGTTAGTATCCACACAATCACCAATACCCCACCAAGGTTCAATACATAAGACATCATCCAATTGATTGGTCTCCTTGTTCTTAGGAGACCAGAAAGCCATATACTTAGTCGGCTTCATATTCACCGTATAGTTATATTCAGGTGTTGATAATTGAACTTTAGACACTTGGTCTAAAATTAAGGTTGACTCTAAATCAATCTCATTTAAATTTAATTGTTCCTCATTAAATTTCTGATAACCACTCACAAACGGTCCTTCTAGTAGGAACTGACCACTCTTTTTCTTGAGTTTAAACTTTAATTTATTCTCAGCACTTTGATCAACCTTAATCCCAGGATGACCCCCCACATTAAAATACATAGGTACTTCAGACTGATTCAAAACAACTATTTTAGTGCTTACCTTATTCCCATTTAACTTCATAGTAATTCGAAGCGTAAACTCAAATGGATACTGTTGTTTTGTATCATCATTACTCTCCAACTCAAACGTTACTTCTTGATTGGTCTGATGAACGACCCTTAATTCTTGATCCCGCAAGAATCCATGGTTGTTCATCGAATACAATTGCCCATGATAGATATAAGACTTCTCTTTTAAACTACCCACCACAGGAAAAAGTAATGGCGCTTGGGAAGTCCATGAACTTTGACTTCCCTGCCATAATAATTCTTGTTCATATTCTTTATCATAAAGAGAGCGCCACTGTGCCCCCAGTGGATCAATCTCTAAACGATACTGTTTATTCTCTAAGGTAATCATACAAGCTCTTTAAAGCGAGACACAACATTCTCTACTGTAAATCCATACTCTTTAAAGATACGATCGCCTGGAGCAGAAGCACCAAAGGTTTCAATCCCAATGACATCCCCTTCTAATCCAACATATTTATACCAAGAAAGTGGAGAGCCCGCCTCAATCGCCAAACGTTTACCTAACGCTTTAGGTAAGACTGATTCACGATAAGACTCTTCTTGTTGATCAAAGAGTTCTTGAGATGGCATCGATACCACATTAACATGAACACCTTCTTGTTCTAGTGCCTCTTGAGCTTTAAGCGCTAAACTTACTTCTGAACCACTCGCAATCAACACACCTTGTGGCTCTTGTTTAGCCTCTGAAAGAACATAAGCCCCCTTCATCGCTAATTTAGAAGAATTAGCCAGCTGATCTAAGTTTTGTCTAGAGAGTGCTAAAGTCACCGGTGTTTCCTTTGAATTGAGAGCCACTAACCAACCCGCTGCTGTTTCTTTTGCGTCAGCAGGTCTAAAGACAATCATATTAGGTTGAGCTCTAAGCATCGTTAATTGTTCAATCGGTTGGTGAGTCGGTCCATCTTCTCCAACCCCAATACTATCGTGAGTCATCACAAAGACAGTTGGACAATGCATAATCGATGCTAAGCGCATCATTGGTTTTAAGAAGTCAGTAAAGACAAAGAACGTAGCACAATAACCTCTTAAACCACCATGGATTGTGATTCCATTAGTAATAGCTGCCATCCCATTTTCACGAACCCCAAAATGGATGTTTCTACCCTCTCTGGTTTCGATATCAAACGATTTATAGTCATCTAAATTGGTTTTATTTGAAGGTGCTAAATCGGCAGAACCACCAATGAGGTTCTCTACTTTATCCGCAATATAGTTCAATATTTTTCCAGATATATTACGCGTAGCTGAAGCATCCTGTCCATAATCCCAGAATTTTTCATCATTCATCAAATCAACTGGAAGTTCATCTGAATGATAACGTTCATATTTTTCGGCCAGTTCAGGATATGCCTCTTTATACGATTCAAACAGTTGATTCCACTCATCTTCCATGCGCTCTCCCTTTTGTCCAAGCACTTGATAATGATCATAAATGGATTGATCAACTTCAAATAAATTTGTATTATCCCATTCTAGATAGTTTCTTGTTTCTAACGCCTTCTCTTCACCCATTGGATCTGAGTGTGCTTTGTTCGTGCCTACCAACGGTGACCCATAACCAATTTGAGTTTTAATTTCAATAAAAGTTGGTGAATCATGGTTTTCCTTCGCTTGAGAAATTGCATCAGAAATCGCCACTAAATCATTTCCATCCGCAACTTGTAGTGTCTTAAAGCCATAAGCTTCCATCCGTTTACAGACATCTTCTCTGAAGGCTAAGTCGGTAGATCCTTCAATAGTAATCTTATTTGAATCATACAATAAGATTAATTTATTAAGTTTTTGTGTCCCAGCAAAACTGAGTGCCTCAGAGGCTACCCCCTCCATTAAGTCACCATCACTGACTAACGCATAGGTGTAGTGATCCACAATTGGGAAGTCTTCTTGATTGAAGACAGCCGCCAAATGAGCTTCTGCCACAGCCATTCCCACTGCTGATGCGACACCTGTTCCTAGTGGACCGGTTGTCACTTCTACCCCTTCAGTGTGTTTGTATTCTGGATGGCCAGGTGTAGCTGAATCCCATTGTCTGAAGTTTTTAATTTCTTCGAGTGGTAAATTGTAGCCAAATAGATGCAACAATGAATAAATCAACATTGACCCATGACCTGCCGATAAAACAAAACGGTCTCTGTTTTTAAAGTGTGGGTTACGTGGATTGTGTTTTAGATGATTGGCCCATAGCTCATATGCCATTGGGGCAGCACCCAAAGGTAAGCCAGGATGTCCTGACTTGGCGGTTTCAACCGCATCCATCGATAAGATACGAATTGCGTTAATTGCTTGTTTAACTGATTGGTCCATAATTCCTCCTGTTATCTGTAATTTCTACGTTTATATCGTTGTGCTTTTTTCGTTTTAGAATCTTCATTAATCCAAAGTAAGAACTTGCGCCCCATCCAAATTAGAAAACCTGAAATGGTTAGTAAAAAGATTCCCGTGAAAAGATGAATTCCAACTCCTTTGGATGCATCATAAAATTGTTGGCCAAACTCCCAATGAGTGAAATGACCGATTACGGCTAAAAACTCTTTTACACCAATATAGATGGCGCCTAAGATACCCCATGCTAAGATGAGGATGATAATGGCATAAAAGCCTTTTGACATTAAATCATCTTTTCTTTTCATCGCTTACTTACCCTCTCCATTAAACTTGGATCAAACTCTTTCTTCTTAATCATTTCTATCTCTTCCTTATATGGCGATTTCTTCTCAATATAAGGTGTTTCTAATATTTTAGGTAAATGGGCTAAACGTGGATGATAGATAATCTCAATCATCTTGTCGAACCCTATCTCACCAAAACCAATATTGGCGTGACGATCTTTTTTAGCTCCCATCACATTTTTTGAATCATTAACGTGAACTACTTTAAGCTTGTCTAAACCTAAAATCTGATCAAATTCATCTAACACCTGGTCAAAGTCTTTTAAATCATAGCCTGCATCATGGATATGACAAGTATCTAAACAATAACCGATATTCTCTTTATGTTTGACACCATCATAAATGGCCCTTAACTCATGAAAGTTTCGACCTATCTCTGTCCCTTTACCGGCCATCGTCTCTAAAGCAATAATCGTCTGTTTCATATCAACCTGTGACATGACTTCATTGAGTCCTTCAATGATTTTTGGGATTGCGGCTTCGACCCCTGCAGTTACATGGGCTCCTGGGTGTAAAACAATAACGTCTATATCCATTTCTTGGGCTCTCAAGACTTCTTGAGCTAAGAAATTGACGGCTAATTCATAGGTTGATTCTTTAATCGTATTGCCTAAATTAATAATATAAGGGGCGTGTAAAATAACATTCTCTTTGGGAATATTCGCTTCCTCCATTAATAATTTAGCTTCTTGAAGATGAAAGAGTTCAGTAGAGACTCTTCTGGTATTTTGTGGTGCACCCGAATAAATCATAAAGGCATTGGCACCATATTGGATGGTTTCTTCTACAGCCCCGACCATGTATTTTGGGCTGCTAAGACTGACGTGACTTCCTAACTTTAACATTAATCAAATAACTCCTCTAAGAGTGGACGAACTTTGTCTTTGGCATTGCTTTGAACTTGTATCACTTTAACACCATTGGCTTGTGCCAACATTTGAAGTTGATAACTAATCGCAGTCGAAGTGGATGCCCCAATCACTAATAGGACATCTCCTTCTTTTAATTCTAATACTTTTTCAATGGCACGCGGATAATTTGGTGCCATATCACTATATAAAACTGGTTTATTATAGAGTGTCTCACAATAATCTAATTCACTATCCAGTGGTAAGGTACCATGTAAGTTGAGTGGTTTTGACCCTGCCTTTTCATGGAGTGAGTCTATGTTCATCGTAATAATCTCAACATCATATTGTGCCAAGGCCAGATGAGCATCATTTGGTTGAGCCTTGTCAACCTGTTGTTTCATCGATCGAATTGTCTGACGATAATGTTCTGGATTATTTTGGGCAACTTCCCGATAGAGTGCATCTCTAACTTCTGGGCGTTCCATAAAGGTGTCTATTCCACTTTCTTTAGAGATACCCGCTCCGGTTAAGGCGATGACTCGTCTTTTATTTCTTAACATATTGGGTGGCGACCGCACCTAAACCAGTATGGACACCTACAACTGGTACCAAATCAACAAGATAAATATCCGCATCTGGAATTTCTTCTAAGATCATATCATAGAGCTGTTGACCGGCCGCTTCATCTTTAACGTGGGCGACACAGATCTTATAGCTTGAGTCGACCCCTGCTTCGACCATATGATTAACTACGGTACTAAATGCTTTTTTGAGAGTTCGAACTTTCTTGTATGAATCGTTCTTTCCACCTGTCTTTTCATTGAGATAAAGAATTGGGACAATCTTTAATAATCCTGCGAACTTACCAGCCACTGGGGTAATACGTCCACCCCGGACTAAATGGTCCATATCGACTGGAATAACAAAGGTTATTGAGTGATCAGCCATTTCTTTAAGTTCACTTTTTACTTGCTCAAAGTCTTTTCCTTCATTGAAGAGATCAACAGCTTTGAGTGCACATTGTAGCTGTACTCTGGCTGTGGTCCAACAATCGAAGTAATCATATTTAACGCCTTTTTGTTGGGCGACCATACTAACCATATTAATGGTTGAGGATAGTCCACTAGTAATGTTGACGCCAAAGACCCCATCATAGCCTTGTTCGATAATGCGATCAAACATGTCTTCAACATCTGAGACGAGTGGTGAGGATGTTTTTAACATCTTTCCTTCTTGAATTAAATTATATGTTTCGATGGAGCTAATTTCGACGCCTTCTCGATATCCTACCTCATTATCAATGACTTGTAGCGGGACACAGAAAAGACCTTCTTTTTCAATTTTCTCAGCATAGTAATTACTACCGCTGTCTGTTAATACTGCTATTTTCATCGTGTTCACTCCTTGTCTTCTATTATACATCAATAGAGCTAATGTTTCTTGTTTGTTGTTACTTAAAAGTGTTTGTATTAAGGGATGACACCAATTATAATTGACGAAGGAAAGTAGGAACGACTATGTTTATTTTAGAATTAATTGTGGAGTTTATCTTGGATCTATTTTTTGATTATGCGATGTCGCCTAAAGCACCTAAATTATTGAGAATAATTACTTTTAGTGTGGCCTCATTAGTTTTGGTTCCACTATCAATCTTGTTTTTTGTGATGATTTTCAAACTGCCTGCGACTACTGAACCACTGATTAATGCCATTGTGATTAAAGCAACTATGTTTTTTTTAGTCGTCTTGGTGAGTTATTTATACTTTCAAATTCTTACTCGTTTTATCTTTACCAATCGTTTATTGAAAAGAGGTCTCTAATATGAATAAGACTTTACTTGTTCTCATGTTTATTTCCCTAATAATTTCAGGCTGTAAGGTTAAGCGTGATCCGGTTGAGCCCATTGAACCAATAGACCCCATCGACCAACAACTCGGTAGTATGAGCCTCCAAGAAAAAATAGGACAGCTCTTCATCATACGGGTCGATGGCTTAGACACATCGTTAAGTGTCGATCAATTAGAAGATATCGACGCCATAGGAATCACTCAATTAAATGAAGATCTGATAAGCGCCCTTAATCAATATCCAGTCGGCGGATTTATACTCTTTGATAAGAACATAGATAATCCCCAACAGATGACAACATTGATTAATCAACTCAAACAACAATCGAAAATAGAACCTTTTATCTCAATTGATGAAGAAGGTGGCATGGTCTCTCGCTTAGCCAACAACCCTAACTTCAATCTTCCTACCTTTAACAACATGGAAGTCATTGGAAATACCAACGACCCTAGCCAAGCTTACCAATTAGGACTCACCATAGGGAATTATCTAAAAGACTATGGTTTTAACTTGAACTTCGCACCAGTAGCAGATGTTAACAGCAACCCAAACAACCCAGTCATTGGGGCACGAGCTTTTTCAAATGATCCACATATTGTGGCTCAAATGGTCTCTTCAGCCATTCAAGGATTTCATGAAGCTGGCATCCACACCAGTATTAAACATTTCCCAGGTCATGGAGATACATCAACCGATTCTCATTTTGAAGAAGTAACTACAGACAAAACACTCGAATCGTTACAACAGCTCGAGTTAATTCCATTTGAATCGGGCATTATTGCCAAGACTGATATGGTGATGATGGCTCATATCTTAACGCCTAATATTACTGATGATTCATATCCGGCTTCTATGTCTAAAGAAATTCATACATTATTGAGAGAGACTTTAAACTTTGAAGGATTAATCATTACCGATTCGATGTCGATGAAAGCCATTAGTGATCAGTACTCGGCTGGGGCGGCTGCCATACAAGTCTTTGAAGCGGGTGGAGATATTATTCTTATGCCAGCCAATCTAAAAGAAGCTTTTGAGGCTTTGGTAGAACATATCCAACAAAATCCTGATAAAGAAGAACTGCTTGATATGAAAGTAAAATCAATCCTCAAATTAAAACACCAAAGGTAAATGCCCTTGGTGTTTTCTTTAATAGTTTACTTTCTTAACTGCTTGTATAACGATAGTCCCCAAACCACCATGTAGTGCTAAAGTAGATGGGAGGTTTTGAAGGAGAACTTCAATATCATTAAATTTTTCTTTAATAGCTGCTTTCATTTCAGCAACTGGACTAGTTTCATCAATATCTAAGATAATTAACTTCCAGTCTTTGGTCGTCACCCCAAATTGTTTGAGTGCGTCCGCAATCTTACTTAAAGCTCTTTTCTGAGTACGGGTAATATCCCATTTCTCAATTTGTTTTCCTTTGTTTTTAAAGACCAAAACCACTTTTAGTTTTAATAGATTGGTTAGCGTTCCAACCGCCTTATGGACACGACCTGACTTTACGAGTCTTTCTAAATTATTAGGTAAGATATAAACGATGGTATTATCAATAATCTGTTTTATCGCTAGTTTCATCTGTTCTAAGGTAGCATCCTGTTGAGCCAAGTCTAAGAGCACTTGAGTCATATATCCAACCGTCCCAGCAATACTATAGGTATCGATCACTTCTAAATGTTTGATTTTCAACTCTTCTTGTACCATAACAAACCCACTGTGGGTTCCTGAAACATGACTGGAGACACTTAAAACAAAAATATGATCATAGTTTTTTTGGTCAACCTCTTTATAGACTCGCATAATCTCGCCAAGAGAAGGCATTGCGGAGGTCATTACCTTGTCTTCTTTGAGCGCATCAAGGATTTGTTGATGGGAAAACTCAAGCTGATCAAGATAAGCTTGTTCCTCTACACTCAGTGTTAAATGAGCAGTATAAACATCTGGATGATTTTGGATAACAGGATCTAAGACCGCTGAACTATCGACGATAATAGCGATATTTTTCATTAGTTAATCTCTTTCTTAACAGCCTGAACTCCTATGACACCTAATCCAACATGGGTGGCAATAACACCTGGTAACATTTCACGTCGAACTTCAATATCTCCAAAATGATCTTTAATGGCTTTTTCATAAACTTCTGATTTTTCTTTGGCTTGTAGTTCTAAAATAAAGATAACCCATTCTTTTGAGTTAACACCCATCTTATCAAACTGACTAACAATTTCAGAGATTAGTTTTTTCTCGGTCCGATAGACATCGTGCTTATCAATTTGTTCAGCTTTATTCTTTAAGGCTAATAACACTTTTAATTTTAACAGATTTGCCAAGGAACCAACCGCTTTATTCATTCGTCCTGAGAACATTAAACGTTTGAGTGTGCCAGGATGAATATAGGTCTCACAATGATCCATCATTGTATAAATCATATCGCGTATTTCATCAACACTTCGACCTTGTTGGTTATACTCAAAAATATTCTCGGCCATAATTGTGATTGGACCCACAACACTTAATGTATCGATCACTTCTAAGTTTGGCACCTGTAGTTCTTGTTGGGCTAACTCAAAACCATTATGTGTTCCCGATAAATGGGAGCTTAGGGTCAATACAAAAACATGATCATAGTTACCTTCTTTTACATTCTTTAAGACCTCGAACGTATTTTTTAGTGAAGGTTGTGAGGTAGACATCGTTGCGTCTTCCTCTAAAAAGCGAATCCAATCTTCTTCATGGATGTCTAAGCCATCCACATAGGTTTCCCCATTGGCGATGACTTCTAAAGGCACAACGTAAACATCTGGATTATTTTTTAATTTTTTTGAAGGTAAAGTAGTACTATCTAAAACAACTGCTATTCTATTCATATAATTCCTCTTTTCTGCCCAATTATAACAAAACTAGTTTGATATTCAAACAAAAAGAATTGTTCATAAATATGATACACTATTTCTATGAAAATTATTAAGCTGGGTGAAGTGACTTCGATTGAAGTCGAAAAATCTAAATTTCTTACTTATTTTTATCATGTTAAATCGTTGGATGAGGCTAAACACCATCAACAACAACTTCGCAAAGAACATCCGAATGCGAATCATCATTGTTTAGCGGTGGTCATTGACGATATTCATTATGCTTCTGATGATGGCGAACCTTCTAATACAGCTGGTCAACCTATGCTTCAAACATTATTAGGTAACCAAATTAATGAAGTCTGTTGTATTGTGGTCCGTTATTTTGGTGGTACCCTTTTAGGTCGTGGTGGTCTTATCAGAGCCTATGGTCAGGCTGTTTCTAATGGGTTAAACTATCAAACTTTCTATCAGTATTTAGAAGTGATTAAAGTTAAAATAAACATAGACTATAATCTAATGAATATTATTGAAACAAAGATTGAACCTAAGGCCAGAATAACTGATCGAATTTATGATCAACAAATGATTTTTAAACTCGATGTCTATGATCAATCACTTTTTGATGAATTAATTGAAATGACTAACAATCAAATAAGTATAGAGATAGTTGATAAAGAAAAACAATTGATTGAGATAACATAAAAAGTTTTGCTACTGTTTAAAACCGTCTTATTATAAAAAACCCATTAACACTGAGTGGACGGGTTTTTATATGAGTCTCTTTAATGATTTAGTGTAAGTATTAGATATTCATTATTCTTCATATCCAATAATAATTTGTTATCCGTTAATTTCGTGACATTAAGTGTATACAGTAATTCTGGAACTTCAGTGACTTCAAACTGATAGTCATCATTGACATAAACCATATCAAATTTCTTTCCATACTCATAAACAATAGCCAGATCATTTGTGAGAGATTCAATCCTATAGCCATCGATTTGATAATTAACATCAGCTGGTAATATTTCCGTGGTCGCTAAATCTAGCCACCTAGCCTCAGTCATGTTTTCTTCTTCATCAGTTGTAATTAAAACACGGTCTTTAAATGAATAGAAGCGAGACGGTTCATGAGGAAGTTTTTTCTCAATAACATCATCGTTAAAATAGGCTTTCAATGTATAGTCACTACTGTCTTCTTGTCGATAAACAACCATGATTAACTGATTGTCTTGACTTATTATGTCCTCAACCCAATCATACCTAATAATTTTTGATGGTTCTTCTGTATAATCATCATCAGCTTGTTGACCATCAATGTGAATTAGACTAAAAGCCATTTCATCACTTAGTCGAAAGTAATAGAGTTTATCATTATAATTTCTAAAAATATTAGTTGAATAGAAGATATATGGATATTCATCAATCGTCGTTTCATTTTCGGTAAAAAAGTCTTTAATGATTTTGATAGTAACATCGTCTTCTTGAGGATGCGCTAAGACTATCGCATAATCAATGCCCTGATAGTTCTCAATATCTAAAATGGTTTGTTTCTCTTTCATTTCCTTAACTAGAGTCTGTTCATGAGTCTCTATATCAACTTTATAAACTTCTGATGAAGGATTGGGTAGCTGGCCAACCTCTTGAAATTCAAGTGGCTTTTCAATCACTAAGTAAAAGAATTCATCATCTCCTTTGATGACATGTGATCGATGTTCATTTTGATGCAACAAAATTGATTCAGTTTCATAAAAATTGTCATCAACCTGTATAGTCTCTGGCTCTTTTATATCATTAGTTTCATCAACTTCATTGTCATTATTCTCTAGTACCACATCTTGATCTAAAGTTGGTTCATTATTATCGAT
>CAYFSJ010000016.1:4231-31326 GCA_964345765.1 uncultured Erysipelothrix sp. | reverse complement strand
ATATTCAGCACTTTTACTGATGACAGGTTCATCCCAATTAAGCGTGAGTAATCCACTATTGATTGGTGGTTTACTACTACTGTTGTTACTTATCATTTGGTTTGTTATTAAAAGGAGACCATAGACAATTCAATTAAACTTGTTAAGATAGTGAGTGGAGGGAAATATGAAGACAATAACTTTTATTCGACATGGAAAATCTGAAGCAAATAAAAAAGCAGTCATGAGTGGGCATTCTCAAACTCCTTTATCAGCTGAAGGTAAAGCTGAGTTAGAACAACTAAAAAAAGAAATTGAATACCCTGAAACTGATTTAATCTTTAGTTCTGATTTACCTAGAGCCTATGATACGGCCAAGGTGTTATACCCAAATCAAGAGATTATTAAATTAGAAGAACTAAGAGAGACAAACTTTGGTTCTTATGAAGGTAAGCCAGTGGATGAGGTCATTGAAGAATTTTATGATGTATTCTTAAATAACAGTGCTCAAGATGAAATGGAAACCTATGAGACCCTTAAACATCGTTTGAGTTCAATCATTGAGTCTATTTCAAAGAAAATGAGTGAAGAAGAAAAAAAGAGCGCTGTCATTGTCGCTCATAATGGAGTATTAAGAATGGTGCATCATATTTACAAACAAACACCATTTGATACGTATCGTGATCATTATACGAAGAATGGTCGTGGCTTCACTATCGTTTTTGATGCCTATGGTCAAGTATTAGAGATTGTTGATCTATAATATTTATAGTAAATAATAGCAGCAACTGCTAGACCTAATGTAATTCCGACTAAGACATCACTTAGATAATGTACATCTAAATAAACACGAGAAAAGGCGATGAATGTCGCAATAACGAGGACGAGGAATCGTCCTTTTTGTTTAAATAATAAGAACATCCCCGCAAAAGCGAAACTACTGGCAGAATGACCAGAAGGAAAAGAATAGCCTGATGGTGGTTTAATTAAAATATCTAAATTATGGGCAATAAAGGGTCTATCTCGAGCGACAACGTCCTTAATAATCATGTCATTAATAAAATACTCACTTAATAATGCGATAAGGCAAAGATAACCAAAAAAGCGAGTTTGTTTACGTATCAATAACAAAATAATTAGAGCAATCCAAATCATGCCAGTATTGCCTAAAGTTGTCATGAAAATCATGAAGGTATCAAGTATTTGTTTCATTGAACAATTATAACACAGAATAAATAAAGACTTGATAGTGTATAATAAGAACCGTGAGGTGACATATGATTTCAATAATAGATATAGGCTCAAATACCGTAAGAATGAATGTTTATCAAGAGAATGAAGATGGCTTTAGATTGTTATTTTCATCCAAAGAAATGGCCGGATTGGTTGCTCAAATTGAAAACAATCAATTGCTAGAGGCTGGTCTTTCAAACTTAATTCGAATCTTAAAAATATTTAAGGAAACAATCGATACTTTAAACATTAAACAAGTTTATCCTTTCGCGACCGCATCCCTAAGAAGCATTGAAAATAGTCAAGAGGTACTTCAGATTATTAAAGATGAAACAGGCTTTGATATTGATTTAATTGATGGTTATGAAGAAGGCAATTTAGGGGTTATTGGTGCATTGGACTACCAAGTGATTGATAAAGCCGTTTTAATTGATTTAGGGGGTGGATCTTGTGAAGTGGTTCCATTTGAAAATAAAGAAGTCATTACTTCAGACTCCTATCCAATTGGCTCTTTAAGTTTATATAAAAATTTTGTGAGTCAATTATTACCTTCTAAATTAGAGCGCAAACAAATAAAATCATTTGTTAAAGAAACCATTGATGCCAAGAAAATCAAAAAAGATGAATTTAAAGATGTCATTGGCGTTGGTGGAACGATGCGAGCTATCTTAAAGCTCCAACAATATTTAGATGAATCCTATAAGAACTCAAATATACTAACAGTACAACATCTGAAAAAATTATTGAAACAATTAGGGGATGGTAGTAAAGAGTCTCAAGATATTATTTTAAAAGTTGTTCCAGATCGAATTCATACCTTGTTGCCAGGAATGAGTGCCATTGTCGCAATCTTAGAGGAGCTTGGCTCAACACAGATTTTAGTTTCAAAAAATGGTGTTCGTGAAGGATATTTAATAAAGAATGTATTAAAAAGGGGGAGCTAATGTATGACTCGTATTATGATTAATCGTGAATTATCATGGCTAGAATTTAATAAGCGTGTGCTCTATCAGGCGATTGATAGTCAAACGCCCCTATTAGAACGACTTAGTTTTATGTCAATCTATGGTAGTAACTTAGATGAATTTTTTATGGTACGCATCGGTTCCTTAAGTGACCAAATGATTTTATATCCAGATAAGATTGATGAAAAGACAGGTCATAATGCGCAACAACAAATTACCAATGTCTTCTCTTGGCTAAATGAGCATCAACAAAATACTAGTAAAATTATTAATAAACTTAAAAGTAAATTACGTTCTTTGAATGTTCATTTTGTTGATTTTAACAATCTATCAAAAGTTGAGTCAGTCTTGACCAAGAAATATTTTACCAATGAAATTAAACCGTTATTAAGTGCTCAAATTATTGATCCTCATCATCCATTTCCGTTTTTAAATAATAATGAATCCTATGTCATGGCACGAATGTTATCAAAAGATAATAAAGTTAAGTATGGCATTATTCCTTTGGGTAAACTTAAAAACTATTATTCTTATACGATTAATGAATGGACCCATGTCTTTTTTGCGGGTGACTTAATTACTCAACATTTATCATCTATGTTTAAAAAGTATCAGATTGAAGAAGTTGTTACTTTACGCATCACTCGAAATGCGGATGTGGATGTCAGTGGTGAGGTGATGGATGATTATGAAGACTTTAAAGATGTTATGGAACAATTGTTAAAGAAACGAAAACGTCTAGGCATTGTTAGAGTTCAGATGAATCATGATATTTCTACAGAATTTAAAGAGTACATAATTTCTGAGTTAAATATTAAAGATTATTCGATGGTCATCAACCATTTTCCATTGGATTTATCTTTTGGTCATGCACTTAAAAAAGAGATTGGACAGCTTCATCCAGAAGCCCTCTATGAAAGTGTTAGTCCGGTTGTACCTGTTGATTTTACTCATAAGAGTGGAATGAATTATCTACTAAATAAAGATTTACTCCTTAGTTATCCTTATCAATCGAGTCAACCATTTATTCAAATGCTTTATGAGGCGGCAAACGATCCTGAAGTTGTCTCAATTAAGATTACTCTGTATCGTTTAGCTTCTCCTTCTCGAGTGGCTGCAGCCTTGATGTATGCTGCTGAAAAAGGGAAGGAAGTTTTAGCGGTCATGGAACTGAGAGCACGTTTTGATGAACAATCCAATATTGATTACTCAAAAACATTAGAAGATGCAGGATGTACGGTAATTTATGGTTTAACCGATTATAAGGTTCACTCAAAGGTTTGTTTAATTACTGCCCTAAGAGGAAATAAGATTGCTTATACGACCTATATTGGGACTGGTAATTTCAATGAGAGTACTCAAGAACAATATACGGATTTAGCATACTTAACAACCAATCAAATGGTGGGTCAAGATGCCAACAATATGTTTGATGCCTTGTCCATCAATGATACAGTGGATGACGTGAGTGCGATGTGGATTGCGCCAAAACATTTCAAACAAGAAGTGGTTGAGGCAATTGATCAAGAAATTCAAGCACATAAACAATATGGTGATGGTGAGATTACTTTTAAAATCAATTCAATGAATGATATGTTAATTATGAATAAATTAATCGAAGCATCTCAAGCAGGGGTGGATGTTTTCTTAATCATTCGCGGGATATGTTGTTTGATTCCTCAAGTCCCTGGTTATACAGATAACCTTCAAGTGAAGTCAATTCTTGGTCGGCATTTGGAACATTCTCGAATATTTAGATTTGGTCCAAAATCCAGAAACACCATCTTTATTGGCTCTGGTGATTTCTTAAATCGAAATACTCAACGACGTGTTGAAGCATTTGTACAGATTACCCAAGCAAGTATTATTGATGATATCAATATGATTTTAGATACTGAGAAATCTGATACGTCAACTGGATGGTTGATGCAATCAGACGCAAATTATGCTCCTATAAAGGGCGATCATTCCCAAGATATTCTTAGACAATACTTCTCTAGAATTGAAGTGATTGAAACACCTATCGTTGAAGAACCTAAGACTTTCTGGCAAAAGATTAAAGATTTTTTCAATTAAGTGATAAAATGAATGCTGGATTGTGAGAAAAGATATGATTAAAAAGATTAGTTTATTAATAGTAACGATGCTGTTGTTACTAGTATCGTCCTGTCATAAGCCGGTTGAGACAACTCAAATTGAGTATAATCAACCGTATACTTCTAAAGAGGAAGTAGCAGAATATTTACATACGTATAATGAGTTACCACCTAACTACATTACTAAACAAGAAGCGTATGATTTGGGTTGGGTTCCCCATCAACAAAACCTTTGGGAAGTAAGTGATCAAAAGAGTATTGGTGGTGATCGATTTATGAATCGAGAAGGGTTATTGCCTGAAAACACTTATTTTGAAGCGGATATTGATTATCAAGGAAAGGGGCGTAATGCGAAGCGGCTCGTCTATTCCAAGGATGGGAAGATTTATTACACCCATGACCACTATGAAAGTTTTGAGGAATTGTATTAATGGATAAAATTGTGACAGTATTAAATGGTTATAACATGCTTAGTAAGGAACAAGTACATACTTACTTAAGTGATCGCTTAAATTTTCCAGATTATTATGGAAAGAATCTGGATGCACTTTATGATTTATTAAGTACTTATTCTCAACCAGAAAAGTTAATTATTCTTTTAATATATTCAGAAATGATGTTAGATCAATTAGGAGAATATGGCTATAAATTAGTTCAAACATTTGAGGATGCAAGTAAAAGTAATCCTCATCTTGATTTTAGAATGAAAGATTATATTTTCATTAATGAAAGTGAGGAATTTTAAATAGAAAATGGAGTCATGCTACAAGCATTCGAATGGTATGCCAATGCGGATGGTAATTTCTATAGTTGGTTTGAAGGTGAATTAGAGAAGTTTTCTGAAATGGGTATTACGGGAATTTGGTTACCGCCAATGTCCAAAGCAACATCGACTTATGATGTTGGGTATGGCATTTATGATTTGTTTGACTTAGGTGAGTTTGATCAAAAAGGGTCAGTCCGTACAAAGTATGGAACAAAAGAAGAGCTATTATCGTTAATTAATAAAGCCCATGAACTTGGTATGAGTGTGTATGCTGATATTGTTTTAAACCATAAAGCAAGCGCAGATTATGCAGAAGAATTTATGGCAGTAAAAGTTAATCCAGAGAATCGTTTAGAAGAGATTGAAGAACCAAAGAATATTGAAGGCTTTACCGGTTTCAATTTCCCAGGACGAGATGGAAAATATTCTGAATTTGTTTGGAATTTTAATCATTTTACCGGTGTTGATTATGACCACAAAACTGGAGAAACTGGAGTTTATAAGATTCTTGGTGAAAATAAAGATTGGTCCCAAGGAGTTTCTGCTGAAAAAGGGAACTTTGACTATTTAATGTTTGCTGATATAGACCATAGCCATCCAGATGTTGTTAAGGAATTGATGCATTATTCAGATTGGTTAGTTAATGAAACAGGTGTTGATGGTTTTAGATTAGATGCAATTCGACATATTAATGATTACTTTATGAGAGATTTTGTTGAGTATACGAAAACAAATCAAAAGGATGATTTCTATATCTTTGGTGAGTATTGGACAGCGAATTTAGAGAAGAAACAAAATTATGCGGTTCAAACAAACTATGGTATTGATTTGTTTGATGTTGGTTTACATTACAATTTCTATGAAGCTGCTTTAGCTAATGAAAATTATGATTTAAGACAATTAGTTGATAATACAATTATTGGGGTTAACCCATTAATGGCTGTGACCTTTGTGGATAATCACGATTCTCAACCCGATCAATCCTTATCCTCTTGGGTTGGAGACTGGTTTAAACCTTTAGCTTATGCCTATATCTTAATGCGAAGTGAAGGTTATCCTTGTATCTTCTTTGGTGATTATTATGGTATTGGTGGTGATAATCCACAAGAGGGAAATCCGGAAATGATTGAAAAGTTAATGCTATGTCGTAAACATTTTGCGTATGGTGATCAAGATGATTATATGCAAGAAGCCAATTGTATTGGATGGGTGCGTCATGGTAATCAAGAACATCCTGAGACAAGCGCAACAATTATGTCAAATCATACAGATAATCAAATTTCAATGTATGTTGGTGAACATTATGCTGGACAAGTGTTTGCGGATTACTTAGGTCACCATGATGAAAAAGTAACCATTAAAGAAGATGGTTTTGGTGATTTCAAAGTTTATGGACGCAATGTTTCCGTTTGGGTCAAGGATGATGTTAACCTATAAAAAAACCGAGAATATCTCGGTTAAAGCTTAATATAAGTATGTGCCCAATTTTCAATTGAGCGTAAGGCATCGACTAAGTCGGTGCCTTTTTGTGTGAGTTCATAAGCATGGTGACTGTCATCTTCTACACGTACAATAATGTCCTCTTCAATTAATTCATTTAATCGCATTGATAGAACTCTTGGAGTTATATTATCGATGGTTGCTTTTAGAGTATTAAAATGAGCACGATTATTCTCTTGTTGAGCAATGGTGTGGACAATGACTCCTGTCCATTTTTTTGATAAAAGGTCAAAAGCACTGATGATATAAGGACATGCTGAAGTTTTCATGCTACAACTTTATCACAACTGTTAATTTAATCAATTATTTTGACCTATTGGAGCGACTTCTTTAAAACCATTTCGAGGAGTGAAATTCATTTCGACCGAACTTTTTTCAACTACTTCGATAGGATTTAAGTTTTCATAATCATATTGAATGAGCTGATTCTCATCAAATTCACCCGCTAAAATAACTCTAGAATCTCTTAGACCAGTCGATTCATTAACTGAGGTATCCGTGATATTGATAAGTGCTTTATATAGAGGTGTGATGGCTAATGCCTCAGTTGCATATCCTAAGGCTAATGAACAAATATAGGCGTAACAACGTTCATTAAAAGCAGTTTTAGATAATTTCTTAGTCGAGTAATTGCCTTTATCAGTGATGCTGACCACATTATCTAAGACATCTTCTTTCATATCAGTCGTTACATTGATAATGATGGCACTGGCCTCATCTACGTTCATCACATAATCAATTTTATGAGAGATTGCATCATCGCTAAAGACATCAAATCCACCGACTAATTTAATGAATTCGTTCATTGCTTTGGGTTGATTCTTTTTAAGTCCTTGAGCTAATTGATCATTCACTTGATGGATGGTTCTATTTTCTTCATCTTGTTCCATAGCAGTAAAGACATCTTCTTGGAGTTGTTCATATTTTTTGACATCTTTCTTTAGTAGACGATCAAAGAAAGAAGGTTTGAAGTTCTCAAGTTTAGCTAGTGCTTCTTTTTGAAGGGGGCCTAGCTCTCTTGTGACATATTCAATCGGATCGGCTTCAAAGTCTAAAAAATCATAAGCTTCAGTATGAATATGACTTAGTGCATATAAAGCATTTTGATATGCATTAAGTGCATCTTGTTGTTGGTAACTATTGGTTGCGTGAGTGGCCTTGGTAGCGGCTTCTTTCTTTTTGGAACGTGTCCCTAATGATTTTGTGTAATAAAGACCTGTTCCTGGTATCCCAATTGAGGCTTGTTTACGGCCTTGTGAGTTGACACTGATGCGTGCCCCTGGAATCCCAAAGGAAAAACCTGCGCCACGTTTTCCTAAATTAAGGTTAATGAATTTACCTAAACGTATCCGTTTTCTGTAATTAAGTCCCATATATTTTCTCCGTTCATTTTCTTTATTCTAGCATGTTTTAATTCCTTTTTATTGCTAATCTTTAAATCCACCAATTAAACGATAAGTGTTATAATAGCGTTATGAAAAAGTTACTACCATTAGCGTTAAGTGCACTTGGTTTTAGTGCTTTTATTTATCGCTCAAACCATCGATTAGAGAAACATTTTATTGAGATTAGGAATGAAAGAGTTAATTCAAAATTAAGAATTGTTCATTTAAGTGATTGTCATATTCCATATCATACTGTCAATTTAGACAAGTTAGTAAAAGAGATTAAAGTCGTTTTACCAGATCTAATTGTTATTACTGGAGATTTATTAGATCGAGATTATCACCCTCACGATTTAGTGATTCTTTATCAATGGATTGATGAACTAACTAAGATTTGCAATGTGATTACCTGTGATGGCAATCATGATGATAAAACTTTTACTAGTCATAATGATGCTTTTACAATTTTGAGAAATGATAAGATTAATTTAAAAATTCATGACACACAGTTAGAAATAGTAGGTGTAATCCCTAAGACTAGCTATCCAAAACAATTGAATCCTGATGTGTTATCAATATTATTGGATCATTACCCTCAAAATGTCGCATTATTATCTAACTCTATCAATTGTTATCAATTTAGTGGTCATGTTCATGGTGGTCAGTTTAGGTTTTTTGATAAGGGAGTCTTTGGTCCCAATCAAGGATTTTTTCCTAAGTTTTCAAAAGGATTTTATCGTTTTTCAGGAAATAGTGGACTTATTGTGAGTGCTGGATTAGGTGCTTCATCTTTTCCGTTAAGACTTAATAACCCAAATCATCTGATTGTGGTTGATTTTTTAGGATTAAGGTATAATAAACAAGAAGGAGATTTTTACCATGAATAAACAAAAACAAAATAAAGCTGTTTTGTTAGGATTAATTATAATTGCTGTAACAATTACTTCAATTATCGTCGTTGATAATACGACTTATAGAATAATTATTGGAATTATTGGACTGGTTGTCTTATGGCTAGCATTGCGCTTTGTGCTTAAGAAACAAAGTCGGATTAATATAAAACTAAGTGATTATAATCAATTGGCTAGAGATTTAATCTTCCAATTAGGTGGAGCTTCAAATATAACTGAAGTGAATGCTTGTCAAACAAGAGTCCTGTTGAGTGTGAATGATTCGAAACTAGCAAATATTGATGAAATAAGAAAATTAGGTATTGCGGGTGTACTTAGACCAAGTAATACTAAAGTTCAGTTAATTGTTAAAGAACTAGTTGAACCAATTGCTAACGCATTAAGAAAAGAGTTAAATCATGATTAATCATTTAATTATTGGCTTAAATCAAAACACACTTCCTTTGATTAATTCTTTAGAAGGAAAGATTGTTGTGGTTGATTTGGTTCAACAGGCCCAATATACAACATTTGAAAGTGAGAAGGTTCAAGCGCTTTATCAAGCGAGTCTTTTGAGTGCACAGGTGGATCATACGAATTTTGATGATTCTGCCCAGTTTTATGATCATGTGGCTAATCAACAAGTTGAGCTTAATTATATGAACAAAAAAGAATTAATGGAAACCATTGTTGATAAAAACATAGAGGTTATCAAGGGTCGGGTGAATATTCTTGATGAACATCATGTTGAAGTGTCTTATTTGTCTGAAACCAAAGCATTAGAAACAGAGAACTTAATTGTTAATACAGAGTTTAGTGAACAAAACCCTTATCAATCCCCATTTGTGTTTACTTTCGATGAGTTAATTAACACAAATCAATTGTTTAAACGCATTGGAATTATTGCGAGTAGCTTGAGAGCTTTGGAAATTGCGAGTATGTTCAATCGTTTTGGCTCACAAGTGAGTTTAATTGTGGATCGTCGATTATTTAGTCAAATTGATCATCTTCAATTTAGAGATGCGATTAAAGAATCTCTAACCCAACAAAATATAAAGCTATATGAGAAATATGAAGTGACTGAAATTACTGATCAAGAACAATCGGCTTTACTACATCTTGAACCTCAATCTAAATTGGCTTTTGAAATTGGTGAGCAGACCAAGCCCCAACAAATTGAGGTAGATGTGGTTGTTATTGAGAATTTAGAGGAAGACTTTAATCCAAATAAAGATATCTTATTCTTAAATCCTTCATTAGCCTTGTTTAATTCAGATAGTGAAGGTGAGATTGTTCAAATTGATGCACAAGATTTAACTTATTTTAAATCACGTTTTGATTTTGATGGTGGGATTGAGTATCGTGTGAGTGATAATCATATTGTTGGTGCTACTTTCTATTGTCAAAATGCGATTGATTTAAAACAAATATTAGAACAGATTACACATTTAAATTTAGATGAACTATCAAAATTAGATGTACTTAATAATAGTTTAATGGGTGTCTTTAAAGAAAGTGCTCAAATCATATTCAGAAAAGAGGAGAGAAATGGACAAACGACTGGCCGTCTTGATTGATGGAGATAATTCGTCATATAAACGAATTGATGAAATTTTAGAAGAACTTGCGAAGTTTGGTGTGCCAACCATCAAGAGAATTTATGGTGATTGGACCAAGAGTACTAGTGAAGGATGGAAGACTGAGCTACTTGAGAATGCAATCACACCAGTTCAACAGTTCGCTTACACGGTTGGTAAAAACGCAACTGATTCAGCTTTAATTATTGATGCGATGGATATTTTGTATTCAAAGGATATTGATGGTTTTTGTATTGTCTCTTCTGACTCGGATTTTACACGTCTAGCAACAAGATTAAGAGAAGCTGGTAAATTTGTGATTGGTATGGGGGAAGAAAAAACTCCGTCAGCTTTTATTAAAGCCTGTGACCGTTTTATTTATTTATCAGTGATCAATCCTCGTAAAAATTCGAAGAAAACCATTAGTGAAAATAAACGCTCCAACTTAATTAATTTAATTCGTACTTCTATTGATGATGTGGCGGATGATAATGGATACGCATTTTTGGCGGATGTTGGTAACTTAATGAATAAGAAACGTCCTGATTTTGACCCTCGAAATTATGGTTACATGAAATTAAGTTTATTAATCAAAAGTTTGAGACAGTTTGATGTTGAGGAAAGACCTGTATCTGGTTCAAATGTAAAACATGTTTATATAAAGAATAAGAAGGATTAATTATGAATCGTATTATTTATCCAGGAACTTTTGATCCAATTACAGTTGGTCATGTGGATGTCATTGAACGGGCATCTAGACTATGTGATGAACTAGTAATTGCTATTATGGAAAACAAAACAAAACAAACAAAGTTCAGTATACAGGAGCGTCAAGAAATGATTGAAGCGTCCTGTGCCCATATTAATAACATCAAAGTTGTTTTTAGTAGTGGGTTGACTGTGGATTTAGCGGCAGAAATGAATGCGAGAGCTTTAGTAAGAGGCATTCGAGCAGTAATGGACTACGAATATGAACTTAGAACAGCGACTGCTAACTTAATGTTGAATCCTGATGTTGAGACTATCTTTTTGGTGTCTAGACCGGAGTATTCATATGTTTCATCTTCGGTTGTCAAAGAAATTGCTTATCACCAAGGCGATGTTGAATCACTCGTTCATCCTTTTGTTCGTCAAAAACTAATGGAAACTTATCAAAAATGATTATTTTAGCTTCGACTTCACCTCGACGAATTGAGTTGATGAAACAACTGGGTAAAAGATTTATCTTTTTAAAACCGTCCAGTGATGAAGTTTTAATGGAGTATTTATCACCAAAACGTCAGGTTCAACAACTTGCGTATAATAAAGCTTTATCAATCGATATTAACGACCAAGATATTGTTGTGAGTGGGGATACGGTTGTTGTTTTTGAAAATGAAATTCTTGGGAAACCTCATAACAAAGAACATGCTTTAGCGATGTTGAGACAACTTAATGGTAAGACACATTCTGTATTAACTTCTATTTGTGTGATGAATGAAAATAAAACAATTATAAAAACCTTTGAGAGTCAGGTTGTTTTAAAAAGTGTTGAATCTACTGTTTTAGAAACATATATACAACGTCATCAACCTTTAGATAAAGCGGGCTCTTATGGAATTCAAGATACTTATTTTAGTGAGAATATCTTAGAATCGTATAATGGTTATCTTAATACCATCATTGGCTTTCCAATTGAAGAACTAGAAATTATTTTAAAAGAGGAGTTTGATTTATGATTAGACAATTTGAAATGAAAGACTTAACACAAGTCTTAGAGATATGGCTAAAGACAACGATTGAGGCGCATCCTTTTATTGATCCGAGTTATTTCTTAAATAACTATCAATCCTTTCAAGAAGATCATTTATTGAAGTCTCAGTCACAAGTATATGAAATTGATGGAAAGATTGTCGGATTTGTTTCTATTAAACAGGATATGGTGGTTACAACTATTAATGTTGATCCAAATTATCGACATAATGGCATTGGTGAAGCACTAATGAATCATTTGTTGGATAAATTTCAACAAGTGACTGTCAAATGTTTCTTAGATAATGCGGGTGCATTGGCTTTCTTTAGTAAATGTGGGTTTGAATTAGTTGATAAAGAAACTAACTTAGAACTCCAACGAGAAGTCTGTATTTTGCATTATGATAAGTCTTCGAAAGAAAGAATGAATTGACTTGATTTTATCGGCGTTATTGGTTATTATTTATAGGCAATCGCCGATATAGTTTAATGGTAAAACAGAGCAATGGTAATGCTCAGCTTCCAGTTCAATCCTGGGTATCGGCACCATGATATTAGTATAGAACGGGACTAATTCTGTAAAGGAATTGTTCCCGTTTTTTGTTTTAGATAAAAAACAGAAAATGTTTAACACTACCTTGATTAATAAAACAAGTTATAATAATCATAAAGGAGGTACTATGATGAATAACCAAACAATAATAACAGTCAATGACCTACAAAAGAGCGTAGAATGGTATACAAGTGTTTTTGGATTTGAAAAACTAGAAGAAAAAGAAGATTCAATCGATTTAAAGTTATATGACAAATTTGCCCTTAGAATCCATAAGGTGCTTGATGATACAAATGAACAAAGAGGAGATGGCGTCACACTACGATTTGAATTAGATAATTTTGATGAAATGTTAAGTAATCTTCAAAGACAGTCTATTCAGATTGTTGAAGGGCCTTATTTTAATTCAGAAACAGCCTTATCAGAAGCCATGATACTTGATTCTGATGGATATGAAATTGTTTTAACTGGACGCTCATTTTATCCTGCACAACCAAAAGAATAAGTATGGAATTTAAAGATAAAGTAGTCATCATCACTGGTGGCTCCAAAGGTATTGGTAAAGCACTAGTCGATAGTTTTGTTAGTAATCAAGCCAAAGTTTATGTAGTTGATAAATCAGAAGGATTATTTGATCCCTCAGTCAGTTTTTTCAAAGGAGATTTATCTCTGAAAGAGGAATTGGACCAGTTTATTAAGTATTTCTTAGAACAAGAAAAGCAGCTAGATATACTGATTAATAACGCTTGTCAGAGTCATAAGGGATTACTTTCAGAGTGTAGCTATGATGATTTTTTAGACACACTAAAAGGCGGGCTAGTGGCACCTTATTATCTTGTGTTAAAACTAAAAGAAAAATTTAATACCCAATCGAGTATTATTAATATCTCTTCAACTAGATCCTTTATGTCTCAAGCAGATACAGAAAGTTATTCATCAACAAAAGGTGGATTATCTGCCTTAACACACGCTTTATCTATTTCATTAGCACCAAAGGTCCGAGTAAATTCAATCAGTCCAGGATGGATTGATACAACCAACTCAGATTTTGAATCATCAGATCACTATCAGCATCCAGTTGGTAGAGTGGGTAGACCAGAAGATATTGTTGAGATGGTCAATTATCTATGTAGTGAGAAAGCAGGATTTATCACTGGACAAGATTTTGTTGTGGATGGCGGTATGTCAAAACAAATGATTTATCATAATGATAAAGGTTGGAGTTATCACAATTAATCCATGAATGGCGATATAAAGTCGTCATTTTTTAAGAATAAGAAGAATCAAATGGAAATTTGCCCCAACAATCTATATAATAACTAAGCAGTTAAGAAAACAATGAATGGCCAAAATGTTGTGGCAATGAAAGGAAAACATGGAAAATCTTTGGGGATTAATATTCTCGTTACTTTATATCGGATTTGTATTGATAATTGCTACAATGGTAGCCAAATACACAAAAGGATCTTCTGAAATTTCTAGAAAACTAATACATATAATGGTTGGTAACTGGATTTTCATTACACCCATTTTTACAGAGTTATGGGCTGTAATACTCGTTCCTTTTTCTTTTATTATCATTAATAGCCTGAGTATGAAATACAACCTTATTTCAGCTATGGAAAGACCAGATGATAGTTATGGGACTGTTTTGTATGCCATAAGTATGTTTGTTTTGACAGGAGCTGGATTTATTCTTAATTGGCCAATGTTACCCTTTATGGGATTATTAATCATGACTTATGGCGATGGTTTAGCGGCCATAGTAGGTAAGCACATTCAAAGTAAAGAAATCATTAACAATAAAACATTATCAGGGACACTTACAGTAGGGATAGTTGCTTTTCTAATAACTTTTGGATCATATCTCTTCTTTGGTAATGATGATTCAATAATCTTATTAGTCTTTTTATCTCTATTAAATGCCTTGTTATCGAGTTTTATAGAATTAACAGGTCAGCGTGGTTGCGATAACTTGAGTTTACCAATTGGCAGTGGACTGTTTGGGACATTAATATACACATATTTTTCATCAGGACTATTACTTTATTTGTTTGTTTCAATAGCCATTTTATGTGTTGCTTACAAAACAAAATCAATTAGTTTAGATGGTATGGTAGCTGCAATTTTAACTGCCATCGTCCTGTATACCTTAGGTCGATTATATTTAGGAATTAGTTTATTAACCTTCTTTATTCTTGGGTCTGTCATTAGTAAATTAAAGAACGATTCTAAAAGAGAAGGGGAAAAACTTCAAGAACATACTGAAGCTAGAAATTGGGTACAAGTGATTTCTAACACACTTCCTGCCTCATTATTGGTATGGCTTGCTCTTATATATCCAGAGTATCATTCAATCTTTCTCTTATTATCTTTTAGTGTTTTTAGTGCAGCTGCAGCCGATACATTTTCTTCAGAGATTGGCATGATGAACTCTGGTAAGGTCTATGATATTTTAACCTTTAAACCAGTAAAAAATGGTGTCTCTGGTGGTGTATCGATATTGGGTTTAATAGCGGGATTAGTTGGTAGTTTCTTACTTTCATTACTAGCTTTAGGATTGTTTAGTTTTCAAGAGGTTATCTTTATTACAATCTTAGGATTTATCGGATCAATAATAGATAGTATTCTTGGCTCTTTATTACAAAGAAAATACACCAATAAAGAAGGTCATTTTCAAGACGTCCCTGATCAAGCTGGAGATAAACCAATTAGAGGCATTAGATGGATATCAAATAATGTAGTAAATTTGATTAGTTTATTTCTAATTGTCATTATAGGACATGTTTCTTATTGGATATTCTAAAAACAGTCACCTTTTGCTTAAGAAAAATGATACAATAATGTCGGAAATAAAGGAGAGGAAAATGCATAACACACAAGAAATTCACCCAAGTATTCATTGGGTCGGTGCTA
This sequence comes from uncultured Erysipelothrix sp., assembly GCA_964345765.1. GTDB lineage: Bacteria > Bacillota_I > Bacilli_A > Erysipelotrichales > Erysipelotrichaceae > DUUI01. The sequence continues at coordinate 15,735 of CAYFSJ010000016.1, read as the reverse complement.
GTGATCGCCGTTTAGATCGCTTTGAAAACATGTTTCCATTAGAGGATGGCGTTTCATATAACTCATATCTAATAATGGACGAAAAAACATGTCTAATGGATACCGTTGATACCAACGTGTCCGATGTCTTTATTGATAATGTTTTAAGTGTCCTAGATGGAAGAACACTTGATTATTTAGTAATCCATCATATGGAACCTGACCACTGTTCAAATATTCAATCGATTGCGCGTTTATTCCCAGAGGTGAAATTAGTTGGTAATAAGAAAACATTCCAGTTTATGGAACAATTTTACCCAATGGATTTAACTGAAAACTATGTCATCGTTAAAGAAAAAGATGTTCTTGAATTAGGTGAACATCAGCTACAATTCTTTATGACGCCAATGGTACACTGGCCAGAAGTGATGATGTCTTATGAACCTAAGACCCAAACATTATTTACGGCTGACGCATTTGGTACTTTTGGTGCTCATAATGGGAATCTATTTGCGGATCAAATGAATTTTGAACAGGATCATTTAGATGAAATTAGACGTTATTACATTAATATCGTTGGACGTTTCGGAAACAATGTTCAGGCAGCCTTCAAGAAGTTTGCTGGTTTAGAAATAAGTATGATTGCTCCATTACACGGACCAATCTATCGCACAAAAGAAGATATTGACTTTATTATGAGCAAACACCAAATCTGGTCAACGTATCAACCAGAAGAGCGTGGTGTCTGTATGGTTTATTCAACAATGTATGGAAATACAGAATTAGCCATGAACTTCTTAGCTGGAGAATTAGCAAACTTAGGTGTACGAAATATTAAGATGTATGATGTTTCTAAAACTGACCCATCTTATATTGTTGCTGATATGCACCGTTTCTCTAATACTGTCTTTGGTTTGGTAACTTATAATTCAGAGCTTTACTTAAAGATGGCAGCCCTAATTGATGAAGCTGTAATGACTAATTTCTCTAATAGAAATGTCAGTTATGTCGTTAATATGAGTTGGGGTTCTAGAGCACTTAATTCCGCTCAAGAAAAACTGGCTAAATCGAAGAATTTAGTTGAAGTTGGAGAACCTCTAACCATTAAATCATCATTAAAAGACGATCAAACACAAGACTTAAAAGATCTTGCGTTAGCGATTGCAGAAAGCATTAAGGCGGAAAATTAATTCCGCCTTTTTTAAACTATTTATTGTATTTCTCAAACCACTCAACCATTTCGTTGAGTCTTTTTAATCTGGAATTTGGTTTACCAGAACGAGATAAGTCATGATTCTCTCCATTGAGAATTAACATCTTCGCTTCAACACGACGATCTAAGAGAGCAGTGAACAATTGATACCCTTGATCAATTGGACAACGATAGTCATCTGTAGAATGAACCACTAAAGTTGGGGTAGAGAAATTAGCCGCATACTTAAGCGGTGATTTCTCCCATAGTTTTTCTTGGCCTGCTTTAGTATAGATCTCAGCCGCATTTTGATCGGGAGTAAAGTAATACCCAATATCACTAACCCCATAAAAGGATAACCAGTTAGAAATAGAACGTTGTGTAATGGCACAAATAAATCGATCTGTATGTCCAATAATCCAGTTAGTCATAAAGCCACCATAAGAACCACCCGTTACCGCCACTTTGTCAGGATTGAGATTTGGGTACTTCTCTAAGACAGCATCGGTAAAAGTCATAATGTCATCGTAATCGATCGTTCCATATTTGCCACGAATATCACTAAATGAATCACCCTTACCAGAAGAACCATGAGGATTACAGAACATAACCGCATACCCTAGGTTAGCCCATACTTGCATCTCATGATAGTAGACTTCACCATAAGCAGTTTTAGGACCGCCATGGATATTAAGGATTGCTTTATCAGTCGTTTCACTTGGCATAATGACCCAACCTGAAATTTCATCACCATGGCTTTGGAAAGTTAGTTTTTCTGGTTTAAAGACTTGTTTATTATCTAAAATTGAATTAAAAGTAGATAGTGGATTAAGCTCTTGATCATAAAACTCTTGAAGTTTTTGATTAAATAATCCCATCACAATTAATTGATTATTTACTTGCGTAAAACCATCTACAGATCCTTCTTTATTAAATATTACTTCATTTTGATGTCCATCAAATTTGACTAGTTCAGAATGTCCATCAATGGTTGTGTTATAGATAAAGTAATCATCTTCAATATGTAATGATGAAGTGAAGCCAAGTCGTACATCTGAACCAATACTGTTTCCAAAATCAATATTATCATTGATCAGTTCTAATTGATTTGGTTCGATCAGTTTGTATAAATTAGGATTTTGATTAATCCCTAAACTCTTACTGTCACTGGCAAAGACGTATAAACCACTAGAAATCTCAACAAAATTTGTGATTCTATATTTGTTGGTAGAAAGGAGTGGGGTTACCTCAAAGTCTTTTGTGTCCATTACATATAAACGGTCACGTGTTGGACGCTTTGTTTTATAGGTATTACCAGTGTAATAAATTTTTGTTTTCTCTTTATTAACTACAACATGACCCACATCAAATGAAGGTCCAGTAATTGGAGTCAATTCATTATTAGTTGTATCAAATACGAAGAGTCGAGTACGCTTTTTATCAATGTATTGAGAACCATTAAACCAATAAGGAATTTGTGTGAGTTCTTGGAAATAATGATCATCTTTTTTCTTCTTCTCTAACTCTTCACGCTTGCTTTGAGAATAGGTGTAGTAGTTAGGATGATTAATATCATAAGAAGCAGAGATTAATAATCGATCATCTTCTAAAACCCAAAATTGGGAGATTGCTAGTGGAATTTCATAAGCAACTCTAGCCTCACCACCATGAAGTGGGAGTCGATAAATATAGGTTGTATTAGTTTGTTCTTCCTCATGTTTAAAACGCTTAGCACCAAAAAGAATATGGGCATCATCTTCCCAGACGAAGCTTGATTCTTTCTTTAAAGAGGTCATCTGTTTAAATGATTTACCATCACTAATATAAATGACACGATCAAAGCCATTTTCTTTTTGATTCATGGTTGAACAAATAAAACCAAATCTTTCTTTGTTTGGACTTTGTTTTAACATACTGAACGCTTTAAACTCTAGAAAGTCTTCAGTTTTAATCGGTCTTTTCATCTTCTAATTCCTCCTGTACTTCAGTTATATCAACTAAGATTTTAATTATCTTCTTTTCATCGGCATCTAATACGGTCATTTTTAAGTTTTTGTAAGTAAAGGTTTGAGAAATTTTTGGAATTCGACCAATTTGTTCAATCATCCAACCACCAACAGTGGAAGCATCACTCTCTTGAGAGTCTAAATCAACATCAAGATCTGATTCCATTTTATAAAGTTCATAAGCACCTAAGAAGATAAATTGGTGGTCATTCACTTGAGTCATTTCGGCTTCTTCTTCATCGTGTTCATCCCAGATTTCTCCGACCAATTCTTCAACAATATCTTCTAAGGTAATGATACCTGCTGTTCCACCATGCTCATCAATAACAACAGCAAGGTGAGATTTAGATTGTTGAATCTGTTTCAATAGTTTAGAAATCTTAAAGGATTCAGGAACAAAGATGACGGGCTTAATGATTTTACTTAAATCAAATTCACTATCGTCAAATACCCTAAAGTCTTTTGAATGAACCACACCAATAATGGTATCAATAGAGTCTTGATAGACTGGATAGCGAGAATAGTTATATTCATCGATTAGTTCTTTGATATTCTCTAAGCTAGATTTAATATCGATTGCAATTAAATCAACTCGTGGTGTTAGAATTTCTTCCGCGATTAATTCATTAAATTCAATTGAACGGCGAATTAGGTCACCCTCATCTTCTTGAAGACCACCCTCAGATTGAGCTTCATCAATGATATTTAATAACTCTTGTTCAGTTAAAATGTTTTCAACTTGTGGCTTAAAGAATACATTAGCAATACTTAAGATCACTTGAGCAATCAAATAAATAGGTAAAGATAAAAGCATTAAAAACTGAATAACGGGCGTTAGTTTAAGAATCGTTTTCTCTGGATTAACCTTTGAGATTGATAAAGCAAAGACCTCTGTAATGATAATTGTTAATAAAACAATCAATAAAACAATGGCATCATGAAAAGCGACTTCCTCTAAGAGAAGCTGTAATAAAAAAGTTATGACAACCATTAAGAAGGTTTTCATAATCTTTAGGCTCAAGAAAACTCGATCTTGATTCTCCAAGTAATTGAGAATTTTTTGAGCTTTCTTTTCTCCGGCACTCGCCATATTCCCTAGGCGAACACTTGAAAGTAAATTAAATGTGTTTTGGACTACTGAGCTAATCAGTAGTAATATGATGGAAAATACTAATAAGAATAATAACAACAAGTCTGTCTGGTCCATATTTCCTCCGGTGTTACTTATTTTATCATGATTAAAGCGACAATGTACACTTATTATAATTGTTAAGAGTAGGTTAATAACTAGTTCATTACATAATTATGATGTAAAATAAAAACGAGTAAATTACGTGACCTGTCGTAGTAGTGACCAAAACTATAAGGAGAATCCCATGAATTTAGTCATAGAAGCCAAAGGATTAGTCAAACAATATAAAGAAGTTAGAGCCCTAGATTGTTTTGATTTAGAAGTGCCACAAGGGATTATTTTAGGATTATTAGGACCTAATGGTTCAGGAAAATCAACCTCTATTCACTCCATTTTATCTTTATTAAAAATAGATGAAGGTGAAATCAAAATTTTCGGAAAAGATATGCATCCAGATGCCTATGATCTTAAAAAAAGAATTGGTGTCGTCTTTCAAGAAGTGGGTGTTTTTGACGAATTAACGGTTTATGAAAATATCGATTACTTCTGTGGACTCTATGTTCATGACAAACAAGAAAGAAAACAGTTAGTCCAAGATGCCATCGATTTAGTGAGTCTAAATGATTTTGTTGATTTTAGACCTCAAAAGCTCTCTGGTGGTTTATTGAGACGACTCAATATTGCTTGTGGTATTTCACATAAACCAGAACTTATCTTTTTTGATGAGCCAACTGTTGCGGTTGATCCTCAATCTAGAAACAATATTTTAGAGGGGATTAAAAAACTGAATGAACAAGGTTCTACTATTATCTATACTTCTCACTATATGGAAGAGGTTGAACTATTATGCGATTATATTGTCATCATCGATAAAGGGAAGACCATTGCTCAAGGCACTGCACAAGAGTTAAAACAAATGACCCAGATGGTTGAAAGACTAGAATTTGAAAGCCAATCATTGGATGATACGGTACTAACTCAAATAAAACAACTCAATCATTTAATTAAACTCGATTTGGTAGATAACAGAGTTATCTTAGAGTTTGAAAAAGGTGGTAATCATCTTCAAGAATTAATCGAGTTCTTACAAACTCACAAAATTGACTATCAATCGTTAAGTATTCAGCGACCAACACTGAATGATGTTTTCTTAGAACTCACTGGAAAAGAGTTGAGAGATTAGTATGTTTAGTCATGTATTTAAAAACACCTTTAAAGTGTTATTAAAACAAAAAGAACTGTTGTTTTGGAGTTTGATTTTTCCAATGATTTTAGCAGGTCTCTTTAAGATGACATTAGGGAATATCGATAACACAGAACAGTTTGAAAAAATTGAAGTGGCTGTCATAAAAAATGATCAAGATTTTGCCTTCAATGAATTTATCGACTCAACCCAAGATGAACTTTTGTCCATCACTTATACCAATGATGAACAAGCGTCTCAATTGTTAGAAGATAACGAAGTGGTGGGGATTATAAAATATCCAACCTTAAAGGTCAAACAAAGTGGGGTTAGTCAGTCGATTGTTGAAACGCTCTTAAATCGATATAAACAAGTTGAATCGACTTTAATGACGGTTGGAAATCCTAGTGAATTTGAAGCAATTATTGATGAATTGTCTAGTTCAAATAATCATATAGTCTTAGATCAATCAAAAGAAATGAGTTTTGCTAATACCTATTTCTACACATTGGTGGGTATGCAATCCATTTATGGGTATTTGTTTGGTTTAGAAATTATCACTCATTTTGAAGGCAATCTATCGGTTAAAGCCAAAAGACAATTAGTGGCTCCGATTAAAAAATCATCATCTATTTTAAGTTCGTTATTAGTAGGCTGGATTATTCATGTCTTTATTATGTTTATTAATATTCTATTTATGAATAGTGTTTTAAACATTAGCTTTGGACCTCACTTATTACCAATTTTATTATTGGTTGCGATTGGGTCTTGGTGTGGGGTGGCATTAGGAGTGTTTATTGGCGCAAGTAACACCAAAGATTATGAATATAAGATTGGATTAGGAATTGCGATTGCCATGGCCATGAGTTTCTTAGCGGGAATGATGGTCGGACCTATTCGACTCTTTGTTCAAAATAGACTACCTTTCTTAGCTTATATTAATCCAATTCATATGATTACTAATGCTCTTTATAGTTTGTATTACTATACGGGTCTAAATCAATTCTGGTATTATACTGGGTTTTTGACCCTCATTGCCATAGTCTTTACGGTTTTATCAATTATGGTCGTGCGAGGTAAACAATATGACAGTCTTTAATAATTATTTTAAGATCGTTAAAGAACATAAATTTTCAATGTTAATCTATGTTGTCTTGTTTAGTGCAATGTCAATCTTGTTTACAAGTTATGAGAGTCCTGCTCAACAAGTTTATTCGAGTCATAAAGCAAATATTACCATCGTTAATGAAGATAATAGTGAGTATTCTCAAAGAATCTCAGACTATTTGAGTGAAGTAACGACTGTAAAAGAAATAAGTGCAGATCACCTTGATGATGCTCTGTTTAATCAAGAGATTGATTCCATTGTGACATTACCAGCAGGGTTCAAAAGCCATTGGATGGTTGAAGTTCGAAGTCGCCCAGATGATTTGAGTACGATTTTAGTGAATCAAAACTTAAATGCATTTATTAGTACTTTTAATTTATATTTATCTAGAGATTATTCAATGGATGAAGCCTATCAGATGGCAAAAGAAGATATGAGTCAAAGTGTTTCTGTTGAGATTGTGGAAAATCCTCAAGGTGGGGTTGTTGATGAGCCTGTGCTAAGTTACTTTAATTTCTTGAATTATATTTTATTGGCACAAATGATTTTAATAGTTGCCTTAATCATGAAGACTTATAAAAAACAACTGATTAAGTTTAGACACCATGTCTCTTCCTTAAGACCAAGTTCTTTAAATGGTCAATTAACACTTGGACATATGACAATTGGGGTTGGGATTTGGCTCATTTATATGATTGTCTTTTTAGTCTTATTTAGAGATCGCTTAGATAATCCAGCAGTGTTTTTAATGATACTTAATTCATTTGTTTTTATGATCAGTACCATTGCCTTAGCTGTTTTAATTGGGACTGCGATTGTCAATGAAAATAGTATTAGTGTTGTGACCAATGTGTATGCTTTGGGTGTTTCATTTATTTCTGGGGCATTTGTTCCGGTTGATTTACTGCCTGATTTTACACTGAAATTGAGTCAGGTGACACCTTCCTATTATTACATTCAGAATAATCATCGTTTAATGGAGAATGCGAGTGTGGGGACAATGTTACCTAATGTATTGATCATGCTTGGTTTTACTGTGCTGTTTATTGTGATAACGATGATTGTGAATAATGCTCGAAAGAAAGCTTAATATCATTTTTTATGTAATTATGATAAAATACTCTTAATTTAAAGAAAAGAGAGGAATTAAGATGGAATCTAGTGGTCCCCAGAGTCGATGTTTAATTAAAATGAAAAGAAGAGAAATATGTTCTTCCAATTGTTAATAATTTTAGTTTTAACGCTAATCAACGGGATATTTTCTATGAGCGAAATTGCGTTAGTCTCGCTCAATGACAACAAAGTAAAGGCCAAAGCTGAAGAAGGAGATAAGAAGTCTAAGACTTTATACAATCTATTACAAGACTCGAATAGATTTTTATCGACGATTCAGATTGCGATTACTTTAGCTGGTTTCTTATCGTCTGCATTTGCGAGTGATGCCTTTTCGGATGTCATCGCAAATCGTTTAACACAATTACTACCTTCTGTTTCTGCAGCAAGCATTAAGCCAATTGCGATGATTTTAGTGACGCTTATCTTGTCTTATTTTACGCTTGTTTTGGGTGAGCTTGTTCCTAAGCGAATTGGGATGAATGCGCCAGAAAAAGTCAGTTATTCGTTAGTAAATGTGATTAATTTTATTTCGATTATTACCAAACCAATTGTTAAGTTCTTATCGGTATCTACTAACTTTGTGGTTCGTCTATTAGGGATGGATCCAAATCAAGAGAGTGAGACGGTCACTGAAGAAGAAATTCGAATGATGATTGATGCTTCCCAAGAACGTGGAGCAATCATGACGACTGAAAAACGCTTAATTGAGAATATTTTTGAGTTTGATAACACGCCTGTCTCAGATATTATGACACATCGTACAGATATGACGGCGGTAGAGATAAAGTCAGATATTGAGGAAGTAAAAGAATTAATTTTTAATAACAAGTTTACGAGATTACCTTTTTATGAAGATTCAATTGATAACATTATTGGGATTTTACATTTAAAGGATATTATTAAATTGGATTACAAGAATAATTTGACGCATGAAAACTTAATGGCGATTTTAAGAAAGCCTTATTTTATTCCTGACTCAATTGAATGTGATGAACTGTTTTTTGACTTACAGCGCCAAAAACTACATATTGCGATTGTTATCGATGAATATGGTGGAACAGCGGGTTTAGTTACGATTGAAGATTTAATTGAGGAAATTGTTGGAAATATTTTTGATGAGTACGATGATGAAGAGGAACAAGAAATTATTAAGTTAGAAGACTTCACCTACATTATGAATGGAGATATGTCTTTAGATAATGTTGAAAATATTATCTATGATGATTTACCCTTAGAAGACTATGATACTTTAAGTGGATTTATTATTGGACAATTAGGTCGATTACCGATTCAATCGGATATCAATCGTGTGATAGTGGTTAATAATTATGAGTACACGATTCTAGAGACGGATAATAAAGTAATTAGTAAGATTAAATTACATAAAATACATCAACCAGAAGAAGAATAAGGACCGAAATGGTTCTTTTCTTTTGGTGCGTAATTAAACCGAGATAATTGTTGATATGGTAAAATTACAATGTTAATAGGAGGCAATTATGTCAAAGATAAAACAAAACATTTATGAACTAGTGGGTCAAACACCGGTAGTTCAGTTTAATAATTTAATTGAAGAAAATCAGTTAAAAGGAAATGTGATTGGTAAAATAGAATACCTCAATCCAGCGGGGAGTGTTAAGGATCGTATTGCTAAGAGTATGATTGAAGCTGCAGAAGAGGCTGGAGTACTGAAAGCTGGTTCTAAAATTGTTGAGGCAACTTCTGGAAATACAGGAATTGGTTTGGCAGCATTAGGTCGTGCTAAAGGCTATCCAGTCACATTAGTGATGCCAGATACGATGAGTGTTGAAAGACGTAAATTTATGAGTGCATATGGCGCAGAGTTTGAATTAACTGATGGAGCGTTAGGTATGAAAGGGGCCATTGCGAAAGCTTTAGAAATGCAAGAAGCAGATGATTCAATTTTTATTCCTAGCCAATTTGATAATCAAGCTAATGTTAAGGCGCATTATGAGACGACTGGTCCTGAATTAGAGGCTGATTTAGAGGCTCAAGTTGATGTATTTGTAAGTGGTATTGGTACTGGTGGGACCATTACAGGTACGATTAAGTACTTAAATGAGAAGGGGATAAAACCTTATGTTGTGGCTGTTGAACCATCGACTTCTGCTGTTCTATCTGGTGAACAGCCTGGTAAACATAAGATTCAAGGAATTGGGGCAGGTTTTATTCCAGCTATCTTAAATACTGAAGTATATGATGAAGTCATTCAAGTGTCAGATCAACAAGCGGTTGATGCTGCTCGATTATTGGCGAATAAAGAAGGATTCTTTGTGGGTATCTCTTCGGGTGCTGCATTACATGCTGCTATGGAAATTGCGAAGCGTGATGAATTCAAGGATAAGAACATTGTTGTGATCTTACCAGATAGTGGTGATCGTTACTTATCGACTATTTTATTTGATTAAACTCGGTCTTACCGAGTTTTTTTATACACTTAAGAGTATAATAAGGACAAGAAGGTTACAATGAATAACTGGATAAATACAATACCAATTCAAAAAGTGATTGAATACAGATGACATATTCATCAGTATCCTGAACTTTCGTTTAAGAAATTTAATACGGCTGATTATGTTGAATCGATTTTAACGGAAATAGATCATGTTGAGATTGTTCGTCCAACTCAGACAAGTGTCCTTGCTACTATTAAAGGAGATATTCCTGGTAAGATTATTTTGTTGCGCGCTGATATGGATGCACTACCGATGCAGGAAGAGAGTGGCTTAGAGTTTGCTTCTAAAGTTGATAATGTGGCGCATACTTGTGGTCATGATACGCATACGGCCATGTTACTAGGGTCTGTTCATGTCTTGTCGACTTTAAAGGATAAGCTTCATGGGACGGTTAAGTTTATTTTTCAACATGCTGAAGAATTAAATCCTGGTGGTGCGATAGAAATTGTTAAGACCGGATTATTGGACGATGTCGATGCTGTTTTAGGTCTACATATAATAACTGATAAAGAAGTTGGGACGATTCATTTGAAACCTGAGGGTCCAACAACGACAGCAGCTGATGGTTTTTCATTAAAGATTTAAGGCAAGGGTTCTCATGGGTCGATGCCACATTTAGGGATTGATCCGATTATTGTGGGGAGTCTAATTGTGAGTCAACTTCAGACAATTGTCTCTAGAATCTGTCCGCCTGATGAATTAGCTGTTATAACAATTGGTGAGTTTAGGGTTGGTGTTGCTCCTAATGTGATTGCGGATACGGCTTATTTAAGTGGTAATATCCGGACAACAAATGAAAAGACAAGAGAGAAGATCACTGAGACGATTAAGAGAATGATTCATAATATTTGTGATTACTATCAAGCGACTTATGAATTAGATTATCAACATTCTTATCCTGCGGTGGTTAATGATAAAGCGTTAAGTGCTCAGATTAAGGCGAGTGCTCAAAAAGTGTTGGGTGAGGACAAAGTGTTTGATGCACCTTTGATTACGGCGAGTGAGGATTTTGCCTATTATCAACAAGTGGCTCCTAGTACTTATATTCAACTGGGTGGTGGACTTGCTAAAGATGGCTTTGAATATGCGAATCACCATCCAAAGTTTATGATTGATGAAGATGCTTTTGAAGCGGGTATAAAAGTAGAAGTTCAGAGTGTCTTAGATTATTTAAAAGGTTAGTCTATGTTTTATATATTATTAAACATGCTGGGAATAATTGGTGGGGGATTTTTTAGCCAATACCTAAAGAAATTTGTGAATGAAGAACAAGTGTCTGGAATGCTTATTATTGCTAATTTGTGTATTGCG
>CAYFSJ010000016.1:0-4131 GCA_964345765.1 uncultured Erysipelothrix sp. | reverse complement strand
GCTATTGGTTCTTTATTAATCTTTGCGATGTCGCTTGATTTATTGGGTATTTTAAAACTTAGGGTTGCTAATTACTTACCGGCGTTGTTGGGTCCAATTTTATATTATATTGTGATTCTACTTTTAAATTAAAAAAATAGCCTACTACTAGGCTATTGATATGGATAAGTATTGACGAGTTCTCCGAAGGCAAACCATCGTTGATCTGGATAATTGAAATAATAACAGCTCATTAATGAAATGATTGGAGAACCGTGTTGATTTGCTTGAGCGTCTTCAATAAGATAGGTGGCTGTCACATCGACTAAGGCTGTTTCGTAGATAACATATTCATAGACAGTTTCTTTGTCGGTGATTTTGACGACCATGCCTGTTTTGATGTCGGGTAGTCGGTTGAATAAAACATCTCTTCCATCAGTGTAATGACTTGAGATTGAATAATTCCCTTGACCCATAACTTGTCCTGGTTTCATTGTGGTTGAACCAATGAGAAGTTTCTCATTATTGATTCCGTTATAAATGGCTAAATCAATGTTGAGTTCTTCGATGATTAATTGTCCGACCATATCTTGTTCGTATTTATCGATTAAACTTTGACTACCTAGAATATTTCTTGAAAGACCGCCGGTGAAGGTGTCTTGGACATTGATTGAGTCGATGACGTCAAAGTCAAATTCAACTTCCTTTTGGGCATTATCTCTAAGTTGTTGAGGATTAATTTGTTCTAAACGTTGGAGCGCTTGTCCAGATTCATTTTTAATCATCTGTGTTGATAGGCGTGGTAGTGCTAATAGGACGACTCCTAATAGTATCAAAATTAATCCGATGACGAGTTGTAATTTTCTTTTCATAGGGTTATTATAAATGTTCTGAGTTTAAAGTGCAATGTTATTAAATGACATTTTATTACATGAAAGAAAGTGACAAATGTTTAATTTTGTTACTTTTTTTGATTTATACCTTGAAAGTCATCTATTTCGTTTACAGAAAAGGAGTTTCAATGTATAATATCTAAAGCGAGGATATGAATGGAACAGATTATGAACAATGCCTATTTTTGGCAAAAACTTGATACTCTTATTTTGTCTTTAGACTATAAACTAATTCGTAGTCAGGGAGATATACATCCCCAGTACCCAAACTTAGTTTATCCGATGGAATATGGATACCTTACTGATCCTGATAAGGAAGATTCAATTGTGACACGTGCTTTTAGAGGGTCATTACCAAATAAGCGTTGTGATGCAATTATTGTGGGTGTTGATATCTTACAAAAGGGAATGGATATTAAATGTTTGATTGGATGTAGCGAACAAGAACAGATGGCTTGTTTGGAGTTTTTAAATCAAACTGCTTTCCAAAAAACGGTTTTAATTCGTAGAAATGAATATGTCCCTCAGTGGGCAATGGATGATTAGAAGCAACTGCTTCTAATTTTTTTTATACCTAGAAAGAAATTTTGTGATAATCTATATTAAAGCAAGTGAGGGAGAGATCATGGATTCTTTAAATGGAAAGATTATAAAACAAGGGGTCACTTTTGATGATGTCTTGTTAGTACCGGATTATTCGACAGTTGTACCTAGTAATGTTGAGGTGCATACTCAATTAACCAAAAAGATTAAATTGAACATACCGTTATTGTCTGCCGCAATGGATACGGTCACTGAACAGACGATGGCAATTGCGATGTCTCAGGAGGGTGGCTTAGGGATTATTCATAAGAATATGCCTATTGACAATCAGGCTGAAATGGTAAGACATGTTAAACAAACAAAGCCTAGTTCAGAGTCGGCATGTGTTGATTCAAATGGTCAATTGTTGGCTGGTGCTGCGGTTGGTGTTGGACAGGAAACGATTAAGCGTGTCCAAGCATTAGTTGATGCGGGTGTGGATATTATTACTGTGGATTCAGCGCATGGTCATTCTAAGGGAATTATTGATACAGTGAAGGCAATCTCGACTGAATTTCCTGATTTGGATATTATGGCTGGTAACATTATTTCGGCTCAGGCTGCGACTGACTTAATTTATGCTGGAGCGACTTGTGTGAAAGTGGGCGTTGGTCCTGGTTCGATTTGTACCACTCGAGTGGTGTCTGGTGTGGGTGTTCCACAACTTACGGCCATTAGTGATGTGTATCAAGTGGCTAAATTATATGATGTTGGTATTGTTGCTGATGGTGGTATCACTCAATCAGGGGATATTGTGAAGGCGTTAGCTGCTGGGGCTGACTGTGTGATGCTGGGTGGTTTGTTTGCTGGAACACAAGAAACGCCTGGAGAAGTGATGGAAGTTTATGGCAAGAAGGTTAAGTCATATGTTGGTATGGGTTCACTTACGGCTATGCAAAGAGGTTCTTCCGATCGTTATTTCCAAGGGGGAGTGAAAGAATTGAATAAACTGGTTCCTGAGGGTATTGAGGCGACTGTTCCCTACAAGGGTCCGATGAAGGATACCTGCTATCAAATGGTGGGTGGTCTAAGATCTGGTATGGGCTATTGTGGCTGTAGTACGATTGAAGAATTAAAGATTAAATCCCGTTTTGTGTTAATTTCTGGTAGCGGCTTAAAGGAGAGTCACCCACATGATGTTACGATTGTAAAGGAGGCACCTAATTATCATGGCCGATAAAATTATCGTTTTAGACTATGGTTCAAAGTATACTCAAGATATTGTTGAGATGGTGAGAGACTTGGATGTCTTTAGCTTATTGCTCCCATATGATGTGGATGTGAATGAGTTGAAAGATGCTAAGGGAATTATTCTTAGTGGTTCTAGTGACCATGTCTATGAGGAGGGTTCTAAGCAGTTAAACCAAGAAATCCTTGATTTGGGGATTCCGGTTTTGGGTATCTGTTATGGAATTCAACTTTTGGCTCATCATTTTGGTGGGGATGTGACTCGTCTTAATGGAATTGAGCGAGATTTACAGTTGGTTAATTTTACTCAAGATTCACCTTTAATAGACAATTTAAATAAACAAGAACTTTTCCATATGGAACATTATGATGTTGTGACTAAACTACCTGAAGAATTTGAGAGTCTTGGTCACACAGATAAGAGTCCTTATGCGATTATTAAGCATAAAGAAAAAGACATTTATGGTGTTCAATTTCATCCTGAAGTCAATGATCGACCTAATGGTAAGATTTTGATTAAGAACTTTATTGAAAATGTTTGTAAAGTTGAAAAGAACTTTACGGTGGAAAAGTTTATTGAACAACAGATTAAAGAGATTCAAGAACAAGTAAAAGATGATCGTGTTATCTTAGGTCTATCTGGTGGTGTAGATTCTAGTGTTGTTGCTGCTTTGATTTCTAAGGCAATTGGTAATCAGTTGACGGCTGTTTTTGTTGATCATGGTTTAATGAGAAAACATGAGGTAAGACAGGTTAAGGAAGCTTTTGAAGAACAGTTTGATTTGAATCTGATTGTTATTGATGCTAGACAGCGTTTCTTAGATAAGCTTAAAGGAGTTACTGATCCTGAACAGAAGCGTAAAATTATTGGTAATGAGTTTATTGAGGTCTTTAAGGAAGAGGCTAAGAAACTTGAGGGTGTTAAATACTTAGCTCAGGGGACTATCTATTCTGATGTGATTGAATCAAATAAAGAGAATATTATTAAGTCACATCATAATGTAGGTGGTTTACCCGAAGAGTTAGGGTTTGAGTTGGTTGAACCTCTTAAATACCTTTTTAAAGATGAAGTGCGAAAAGTAGGTAGTGGTTTAGGTTTACCAGATTACTTTGTTAATCGACAACCTTTCCCTGGTCCTGGTTTAGGGATTAGAGTTATTGGAGAAGTAACTCAGGATAAGTTACGAATGGTGAAGGAATCTGATTTAATTCTTCGTGAGGAAATTCAGAAACAAAACCTTAATATTTGGCAGTATTTTACGATTATTACTCCTCTTCAAACAGTTGGTATTAAGGATAATAAACGATCTTATGAGCATGTGGTTGCGATTAGGGCTGTTCATTCTAGGGATGCAATGACCGCTAATTTTGCGGATATCCCATATAATTTACTAAGAAGAATTTCTAATCGTATTACGAGCGAAGTTGAAGGGATTAATCGTGTTGTCTATGACATTACCATGAAACCTCCTGGTAGTATTGAGTGGGA
>CAYFSJ010000015.1:23849-32854 GCA_964345765.1 uncultured Erysipelothrix sp. | reverse complement strand
AGGGAAACACCATTATGAAACGAACAATAATGAATGATTTAGAGAAGTGGAAAGATCACGATCTTAGGAAACCACTCTTATTAACAGGTGTTAGACAATGTGGAAAGACAACAGTGTTAAAACAATTTGGAGAAAAGTATTTTGATGATGTCGCATATATTAATTTTGAGCAGAATCCTCGTCTTTCAAGTGTTTTTGATACTGATTTAAACCCACTTCGCATCATTAAAGATTTAGAAAATCTAATTTTAAGTAATAAAATTAAGGTAGGAAAGACGTTATTGATTTTTGATGAAATCCAAACAATCCCAAACGCTATAACATCGCTTAAATACTTTCAAGAGGACTTACCAGACTTACATGTTATCGGTACAGGTTCTTTATTAGGTGTTAGTTTAAGATAACAACAAGTTTCATTCCCTGTTGGAAAAGTTAATCGATTAGAAATGTATCCAATGTTATTTTATGAGTTTCCAATGGCCAATGATTTTGTCTATACTAATCCTATTGATAAGTTTAATCAAATACCAAAACATTATCATGATAGTCTAATTAATTTGTTGAGAGAATATTACTTAGTTGGAGGAATGCCAGAAGCAGTCAGCATTTGGTTAAGTACTAAAGATTATCAAAAAGTAAGCGAGTTTCAAGATGCATTATTAGATGGATACAAAAATGATTTCTCAAAATATGCACCTATTTCAGAATTTACAAACTTGATTGAAATTAACAATTCAATTGTTCCTCAGCTTGTGAAAGACAATCAGAAATTTGTCTTTAGTAAGGTGAAGAAATCGGCTAGAGCACAGACATTAGAAAAATCATTAGCATGGCTTGTGGATGCAGGACTTATCCACCTTCTTAAAAAAGTGAATCACGCGGAGATACCATTATCAGGACAAGCTGATAATTCGTACTTTAAAGTATACTTTTGTGATGTAGGATTACTCTCTAGAAAAGCTGGATTAAATAATATCTTAGACTTAGACCTCCCACAGAACAAAGGAATATTTAAAGGGATTCTAACTGAAAATTATGTTTTGACGGAATTGATAAATCTAGGTTATCATCCAACTTATTGGAAGTCAGATAATCAAGCTGAATTAGATTTTTTAATCTAAAATAATCAAGAGATTCTTCCTATTGAGGCAAAGGCCAATATTAATACACAGGCTAAAAGCTATAAAGTATATGTTCAAAAATACTCTCCTAGATTGGGTTTAAAAATATCATTGAAGAATCTAAGTAGAATCACGGTTGATAAAACCACCACAATCAACCTACCTCTTTATTTAATGTATCGTTTAAAAGAATTAATCTCATAATTTTATTTATGTTAAACTATTAGTTAGAAAAGAGAATTATTTATGATCAAAATGATAGTCAGTGATTTAGATGGAACCTTATTAAACTATGCTCATACAAGTGATAAATATGTTTTTAAAGCGATAGATCTTGCGTTAGAAAACAAGATTATTTTTGTTGTAGCTACTGGTAGAGCGATTTTAGATAATGGTAAGAGTTTAGGATTTAAAGATAGGGATATCTATATCATCAGTAATAATGGCGCAATCATTAAAGATACAAATGGTCATGTACTCTATCAGAAATTATTGCCCAAAAAATTTGTTAAGGAAACCCTAGAGAAGTTTCCTCATTTTGCGTTTGATTTAGTAACATTAGACCATGGATTAGTCAATAGTAGTGAAGAAGTTTATCGAGCTAGTTTTAAAGCGGAAAAGTTCTTAAATAGAGCCGTCTTTAAAATAGCTAAAAAGAATTTCTCTGATTATTTCATTAAAGGCAAACAATTTAATGTGCCTGTTGAAAAATTAGTTGATTTAGATATTGTTAAGATGAATTGTAGAGTACCCTTAGAGGGTGATAAAAAAGCCTATTTAGAACATTTAAAAAAATATCCAGATATTATAAACTTACCATTTTCTAAACGTATTTTTGAAGTAACTCATAAAGAGGTTAATAAAGGAACGGCCGTTAAGTTTTTAGCCAATCATTTAGGGATAGATGAGAATGACGTCGTCGTCTTTGGTGATGGTGGCAATGATGCACCAATGTTAGAAGCCTTTGAAAATAGTTATGCCCCTAGTAATGCGACAAGTAAAACTAAAGCTGCAGCTAAAGAAGTCTTAGGACATTATTGGAGTAGGAGTGTCCCTAGAAAAATAATTCAATTGATTAAGGATAACCTCAATGAGAATTCTTAATTAATTTCTAAGAAGAAATCAAGAATTCTAACTTATAGAAGATGTTGTTTACAGATAGTACTAAAAATAGAGTTATTCAATGTAAACAACTAAGTAATAAATTTAAAGTGAAAGGTTAAGTAAGAAATGGAAGCACAAGATTTTGATGCATGGTCAAAAAGTTATGATGAAAGTGTCCAAAAACAAGAAACATATCCATTTGCGGGATATGACGAAATTGTTATGGAAGTGATCCAACAAACAGTTGGCCCAAAAGTATTAGATTTAGGCATTGGCACAGGCAATATCGCCAGTGAGTTATATCATCGCGACTTTGATATACTAGGGTTAGACTTCTCAGAGGAAATGTTAAAAATCGCCCAAGAGAAGATGCCTAATGCTGATTTAAGACTCTATGATGCCAATGAAACATTACCAGAGTTTGACCATGATTTTAATACAGTGATTATGACCTATTTTATACATCATTTTCATGAGAAAAGACAATTTGAAATAATCAATCAACTAATGAAAATAACGGATAAATTAATCATTGGTGATGTCATGACCTATACCGCCCAACAAATGGAATGGGTCAAAGAAAAAGATTATGAAAATTGGGACGATAATGAATGGTATATTACCGTAGAGAATTATTTGGAATTGTTCCCCGATTATGAGATTACCTTTATTCGTAAATCGTATTGTACAGGCGTTCTAATTTTCAACCATAAATAAAGGAGTAATTGATTTGATTAAAATGATTGTATCCGATTTGGATGGTTCTTTATTAAATAAGCACCATCAAGTCGACCAAAAGATTATAGACGTTGTAAAGAAAGTGATCGATGCTAGGATTGTTTTTGTTGTTGCGACAGGAAGACCATTGTATCAAGATCATAATCATTTAGAGTTTGACGGCTACCCAGTGTATCGTATTAGTAAAAATGGAGCACAGGTCCATGATCCTTCTTTTAAGACACTTTACCAAGAGTGTTATACTTTTGAAGAACTTCAATCAATCTTAACAGAATTAAGTGACATCCATTTTCATATGGTTGGGGATAAAGAAACATGGGTTTTTGGAGATAGAGAGACCTATGTTGATAACAACTTTCATTTTAATATTAAAACACAAGCGTATTATCAAGAGATTACACCGAGTGAACGCGAAGAAATACTGAGTCGACGAACGTTTGTCTCAGATATAAAACAAGCTTTAAAAGAGAAAGTCTATAAAATTAATTGTCATATAAAGGATGAGACAAAGAAAAAAGAGTTAGATGAATTTATAGAAAATCATCCAACTCTTGTTAATACCCCATTTAAACCTGGTTTCTATGAAATTATGCCAAATCGAATTAATAAGGCTAATGCTATCGAGTTTTTAGCCAATCATCTCAATATTAAACAGGATGAAATAATCGTCTTTGGTGATGGTAATAATGATTTAGAAATGTTAAAACGATTTAAATCATATGCGCCATTAAGTGGTACCAGTGATGCTAAACAAATGGCTGATGAAGTCATTGGCCATTATCATGACTATGCTGTGATAGAGAAAATATTAGAATTAATTACTGGTTTATAGAGTTAGGAGTATCAGGATAATTTAAAAGTAAGAAAGGATAAACGAAGATAGCAACAATACATCTTCGTTTTTTCATAATGCAGAAAATTCAACATTTATGCAGAATTGGCACATTGTTAGCGCTTTACTTAAGTGTTAATCTAGAATTAACGAAAAACCTAAAAGGAGGAAGTTAAATTAAAATTTATTCAAGGTATTACTATCGTTGTTGTTAGTTTTCTCATTGGTAGCTTGTGCTACAGAAACTAATAATGATCCTGTTGATCCAGATCCAGGAGTAGAAACTGAACCAGGTGTAGAAACTGAACCAGATTCTGAAGATGATCAAAGCTCTGACAGTGGTTCTGACACTTTAACAGTTTACTCACCACATCCGGCAGAAACAATCAATCTAGTCATTCAAGAATTTGAAGAACAAACTGGAATTAAAGTCGAAATTGTTGCTGCAGGAACAGGTGAATTATTAAAACGTGTTGAATCTGAAAGTGACAATCCTTTAGGAGATGTTCTATGGGGTGGTGGAGCTGAATCTTTAGCTTCATTTGCTGAGTATTTCTATGCTTATGAATCACCAGAATTAGAAAATATTGATCCTCAATATTATGATGAAAATCTTCAATGGATTGGTGAAAGTCCACTTCCAATGGTCATTATGTATAATACGAATCTAGTGGCTGAAGAAGATGTACCAACAAGTTGGCAAGACGTATTAAATCCTAATTTCAAGGGTAAGATTGCCATGGCAGACCCTGCTAAAAGTGGTTCAGCATACAATGGACCTGGATTTAACATTGAATTTTCAGAAATCCTAGAAAATGAACATGCTCATGGTGTTGGAATAAATAACGTGAATAAACGGATCAAATTATATTATGGGGAAGATTTTGGCCTAAGTTATAAACGCGAAAAGGATATGACTTGTATCTATCTCAAATTATTAAAAGAAGCAGAAGGTGTTAATCGTGTATAGAGTCGTCATTATTGAAGATGAAATTATAGTCCGCAAAGGATTAATTTTAACAACTCCCTGGGAAGTTTACGATTTTAAAGTAATCGGTGAAGCCAAAAATGGGCAAGAAGGTTTGGATTTAGTCCTAAAACTTAGACCTGATATTGTTATAACAGATATTAAAATGCCTATTTTAAGTGGCATCAAGATGGTTGAACAAATTTTAGAGCATTATAACCCAGTAATAATTTTTATAACGGCCTATAATGATTTTGAATATGCTAAAAAAGCAATTGATTTTAGAGTGGTAGATTATTTAGTGAAACCATTTAATGATAACCAGTTGGAAGAAGCATTGTTAAAAGCAAAAGAAAAAGTTCAAGAACGTATTGTTCAAGAACAAGTTCCACAAAAGTTTTCACAACTCGATAATATTAATAAACGATTATCCGAAACTTCTAATAGTAAACATATTAACATTATCAAAGCGTTAAATTATATTAAAGAAAACTTCAGTGAAGAATTAACAGTCTTAAAAATTGCAGATGCATTAAATGTCTCTGAAAGTTATTTAAGTCATTTATTTAAAGAAGAGACAAACTACACAGTTATTGAATATTTAACACATTATCGACTTTCTGTAGCTTGTCAAATGTTAAAAAATCCAAATACAAGAATAAATACTGTAGCCTATTTAGTAGGCTATAAGGATCAACGATATTTTTCTCAAATATTAAAAACCATTTAGGAATGAACCCTAAGAAGTTTCAACAAGATCTAATAAAATAAATTACGATTTACTCAAATGTTCGATCCATAATATTTTGAGCCACTTCAGGATCGCGATGATCTGTAAATCTAAAGGTTTTGTCTAGTTTTCTGATTTGATCGAGTTCATCTTGGGTAAGCTTAAAATCAAACAAATCAATATTTTGTTTCATTCTATCCTTATTAACTGTTTTAGGAACAACCGAGATTCCATTTTGAACAAGATACTTCAGTGCAATTTGTGCTGAAGTTTTATTATACTTTTGACCAATTGGTGATAACACTTCATGGTTGAAGATATTGTTTTCTCCTCTAGCTAAAGGTGACCACGCTTGCATCAAGATATTATGTTTTTCCATGATTTCTTTTTCTTCAAATCGTTGAGCAAAGACATGTGCTTCAACTTGATCAATGACAGGGACAACCTTATTGTAATGAATTATATCGAGTAGTCTATCTGAGTAAAAGTTACTAACGCCGACTGATTTAATTAATCCTTGTTCATAGAATTCTTCTAAAGCTCTATAAGTACCATAATAATCACCAAATGGTTGGTGAATCATAATACAGTCCACATAATCAACTTGAAGTTTTTCAATGGAGTCTAAGATAGATTGTTTCGCTTTTTCATAACCAGCATTGGTTGGCCACACTTTGGTTGTAATAAAAATCTCTTCTCTTGGGATATTGGTCTGTTTAATGGCGTCTCCTACTGCTTTTTCATTAATATAAAGCTGTGCTGTATCAATGAGTCTATAACCAACTTCTAGTGCATCAAGTATGCATTGAACACATTGGTCATGTTCTTCTATTTTATAGACACCATAGCCAACCATTGGTATTTTTAATCCATTGTTTAAAGTTCTATATTCCATAATTCCTCCTTATTATCATCTTTTAAATTTTTTGGCGCTTCCTCAACATCAAAAAATCTTAGCACTTTGATCCTTACTGATTCTTTCGGATTCTAATAGCGCTTGGAGCGTATCTTTGCTTAGTCCATTTACTTGTTTCGCCTTGTTATTGGTTGGGTCAATTAAGTTTGACATATTGTATATCTCCTTATATCTATTATAGGTTTATTAGAAAGATAGAACAATATAGAAGTAATCGATAATAAAAAAGCCCGACTTTAAGTCGAGCAATACATTAAATTTATCTTAATTCAGCAAGTGCATCAGCCCAAGTTTTGACTTGGTCAAATAAAGTGATTAGACCATCTTTATGAGCATCAGCTGGTTTGAACGTTGTGAAGTTTTCAAAGTCAGTGAATAAGCTTAAGCCAACATGTTGTCTAACATCGGCAATTTGTAACTCAGCAAAGACACTGCGCATATGTTCAGCAGCACGTCCACCTAAGGCAGAACCATACGAAACGATTCCAGCTGATTTATTGACGAATTCTTCATAATATAAGTCAATGAAGTTCTTTTGAGAAGGGACAATTGAACGGTTGTATTCTGGTGTAATAAAGATATATCCATCTGCTTCTTTGGTCTTCTCGCTTAATTCTTTAAGTTTGTCATATTCTGGTTCTTCACCTGTATATTCTGAGAAACGTTTGTAGAAGAGTGGCATATCATAATCTTTTAAATCAATAATTGAATATTCTGCATTACCATGCTCATCACCATGTTTTTTAACCCAGTCTGCGACTTGGTCTCCTACACGTCCTTCACGGATTGATCCTACAATAATTGCTATTTTTGTCATTTGTACTATCTCCTTTTTTCTTTCGGTATAAAAAGTATACCACTTTGAATTTTGAATACCATTAATATGCCCAAACCGAAATAATTATATTTTTTTAAATCATTAAGAGTTAAAAAAAGAATAATCTCAGGTTAAATAAGATTATCCTTTGGTTTATTAATTAATTTGAGTATCCTTTGTCTTCAAAGAGAATAAGCTTATAGCCAAGCCAACAATTATATAAACGATGATGACCAGATAGATCACTTTATCAAACTCTAGACCATCAATTGTTTTTCCTGTTTGAGTAATAATTTGACTTGAGAGTAGATACTCCAATGGTTTCTCTAACCAACTGAAGACATTTGAAATTAATAGTAGGATTTGATTCATTAAGCCAACAATCATGATTGGTAATAAGATACCTCCCGCATTCGCACTTTGAAAGAAATGAGTTACTCCTGAGGCTACTAACACAAAACCAATTAGAGCTGGGATACGGACAATCGCTTCATTAACCACTAAATTAACTTCTGGTGTCCCAAAGACTGGGGCTTCACCAACTTTAATTACCCAAATAATGTAGTAATAAATGGCTGATATTCCAAAGATGATGGCCACCATAATCATATAGACAATTAATTTCGATAGAATATACTTCCCTTTCGATAAACCAGTTGAGAAGATTAGGGATTGTGTTTTATGGGTATAATCATCACCATAGACTGCATAGTAGAGTTGTGTCCCAAAAAAGACAATAGACATGGATATCATAATTCCACCATAAATAGACATATCAAAGGTACTAGCTTGTCCTTGGGTAAAGAAGAGAATGAGTGTGACAATTAAAAATAAACTACCATAAAAAACATACATACTGCGTTTGTGACTAAGTCGATACAGTTCACTCTTAATATAGTTAAGCATATTGAGCACCTCCAATTAAATTAAAGTAGAATTCTTCAAGGGTTGTCTCCTGAGTGGTCAATTTAAACAAACGTTGATTATTGTTGAATAACATCTCGGCAATCTTATCGGTTCCATTATTTTCAAACTCATGAATGATCACTTCATCTTTATTATTAATCTCAATATGAGGATAGAACTCTAATAAGAGTGATTTTGTTTTTAACGCATCATCTGTTTTAATCACTAAAGTGCGCTGGGTTTGTTGGTGCAGCTCTTCTGAGGACATTTCCTTAATGAGGACACCATTATCAATGATGCCAAATGTTGAGGCCATAAGAGCTAATTCAGAGAGAATATGTGAGGAGATGACGAAGGTCTGCTTATTCTCACGACTTAAGCGTAGGATTAAATTTCTAAAATCAGCAATGCCAGATGGGTCTAAACCATTGATTGGTTCATCTAATAAGATTACTTTAGGATTGCCCACTAAGGCGTTGGCTAAGGCTAAGCGTTGTTTCATTCCCATTGAATAAGCTTTTACCGGTTTTTTAACGCCGTCTAAATTGACGAGTTTTAAAACACGATCAATCTCTTCTTTGCCTTTAACTCCTTTGAGGTTGGCGAAGTACTTTAGGTTATTCACTGCATTAAGGTAGGGGAAGAAGGTTGGTTCCAACATGAATCCAATTTTGTTTCTTTCTTGGTTGAGACCACTTTCGCTTTCTTGTTGATTAATAACGACATTTCCGCTGGTTGGTCTTGTAAGTCCCATTAGCATTTTTAGTAATGTTGATTTACCAGCACCGTTTTTTCCAATAAGGCCATATATCTCACCCTCACGAAGATTAAAGTTGACTTGGTTAACAGCTGCGACTTGTCCATATCTTTTGGT
>CAYFSJ010000015.1:3751-23749 GCA_964345765.1 uncultured Erysipelothrix sp. | reverse complement strand
ACTTTTATTTCAAATTAATCAAATTTTAACATTTCGACCAAATACTGAAATGGAACTAACTGTTCTCAAAATCCATAAAAAAACTCATCATGACGATGAGTTTATCAATTGCGTTTTCGTTTAAGTGCTTGAATTAACCAAGTGATAATACTACCCAACATATAACTTAAGAAGATGATTACCACCAGCGGTGCTTGTATCTTAGCAAACAATAAGTTGACCTCAACTTGATTAAAGTTTAAGAACCCAAACACAAGAATAAAGATGAGTAAGATAATCAACAAGATTTGTTGAAAGCTAATCACACGATCTTGTTTAGGCGGTTCTTCTTTAGGATAAGGGGTCGGCTCAGTTACCAATTCGGCCTCTAGCACTTCTCTTTCATGTTGTTCCATCTGTGTCTCTCCTTATGGCTATTATACCTTAAATATATAATTTAATGGGTATAGATTCTCGATTCTTTTCCTCTAGGTTAAATTCAACGATTCTATTCTGTTGTAAACTTTTCTGAACATCAATCAAACGTTGGTTCTTCGAACCCTTAAACTTTAGCTCTAAGGAGCGTTGTTCTAAGATAAAGCGGCCATCTACTAAGACATCTAAGTGTTTTAATAGATTAAATTGATTCTCATCTTGAATCAATTGATCAAAGGTATAGCCAGAATAAGACCAAAGATTATAGCCTTTTTCTTTTAGTATTCTGGCAATGGGTTCTAATCCTTTAGCCTGTTCAAAAGGTTCTCCACCAGAGAAAGTGACATCATTTTTACTCGCCAAGAATTGATCTAAAATTTCTTGTTGATCCATCAATTTATTAGTTTGATGACTCCAGGTCTCAGGATTATGACAACCAGGACAATGATGAGAACAACCCTGTACAAACAGGGTGTTCCTTAAACCAGGACCATCCACAATCGAATCAAAGGATATCCCAGCCACATTAATTTTCATGTTATTTAACAGAGTGTTTGACACGATCTTTCTCTTCATGTTGTTTCGCATTATTGAAACGATCGACCGTACCCACTAGATAACCAGTTATTCTTCTGATGCGCTCAATCTTATCATCTGCTTGGCGGTGACAATGTGGACATTCATCATTAATAATACCGGTATATCCACATACTGCATCACGATCGACTGGATGGTTAATCGCACCATAACCGATTCCAGCTTCTTTCATCATCTTAACTACTTCCATGAAGGCTTCAACATTATTAGAAGTATCTCCATTGAGTTCAACATAAGAGATATGACCAGCATTGGTTAATGCATGATAAGGGGCTTCAAGGTTTAATTTATCCTTAGCAGAAATATCATAATAGACAGGAATATGGAAAGAGTTGGTATAGTATTCTCTATCGGTAATACCCTCAATATCTCCAAAGATGGACTTATCAATTTGAACAAAACGACCTGATAAGCCTTCGGCTGGAGTCGCGATCAAGGAGAAGTTAAGACCTGTTTCATCCTTATATTCATCTAAACGATTTCTCATATAAGAGATAATTTCAAGTCCTTTTTCTTGAGCTTCTTGACTTTCACCATGGTGAACACCCATCATTGCTTTTAGACATTCAGCCAAACCAATAAAGCCAGCAGTTAAGGTACCAGTTTTTAAAACCTCTCTTAATGAATCAGTTTCTTTAAGTTTCTTAGAGTTCTTCCAAACGCCTTGTCCCATTAAGAATGGGAAGTTATAAACTTTCTTAGCCGCTTGAACCTCAAAACGAGATAATAATTGTTCTTTAACCAGTTCTAATAAATCGTCTAGTTCATGATAGAAGCCTTCCCAATCGGCTTCTTCTTTATCAAGGATTCCATACTTAATACCAAGTCTTGGTAAGTTAATAGAAGTAAAGGATAAGTTACCACGTCCTGTGACCACTTCATTATTAGGGTCGGTCGCATCCCCAATTACTCTGGTACGACATCCCATATAAGTGATTTCAGTTCGATAATCGCCCTCTCTATAATAAGGAAGGTTAAATGGAGCATCAATAAACGAGAAGTTAGGGAATAGACGTTTAGCAGAGACCTCACAAGACAATTTAAATAAATCATAGTTTGGATCTTCTGGATTATAACTAATGCCTTCTTTAATCTTAAAGATAGAGATAGGGAAGATTGGTGTTTCACCCTTACCTAAACCATCGTTAAGGGCTAATAGATATTGTCTAGTGACCATTCTTCCTTCAGGAGTAATATCGGTTCCAAAGTTAATTGAACTAAATGGAACTTGGGCACCCGCTCTAGAGTGCATGGTATTTAAATTATGAATAAATGCTTCCATCGCTTGGAAAGTAATACGCTCTGTTTTTGCTAAGGCAATTTCTTTGGCTTTTTCAATCAGCGTCATATGGTCGCTAAAGAATGGTTGAAGATTTAATAAATCAAAATCAATGGTGGTGAGTGCTTTGACTTTCTCATCAAACAGGTCAACGTCAATATCAATATTGTTAATGCTGGCTTGATCAGCAATAATTTGAGTTAATTGTTTCTTGAACGTATTTAAGACACCTGGTGCCATATAGATATCAAACGCAGGAATAGACTGACCACCATGTTGATCGTTTTGGTTGGATTGAATGGCGATGGCGGCAAGTGCCGCATAAGCCATAATGTCTTTTGGTTTACGTAAATGTCCATGACCTGTCGAGAAGCCATTTTCAAAGAGGGTTTCTAAATCAATTTGACAACAAGTGGTGGTTCCCATTGGTAAGAAATCCATATCGTGAATATGAATTTGACCAGAGTCATGGGCTTGGGCGAATTCAGGCTCAATTAAATATGATTTTGAGAATTCTTTTGCGATGGTACTTCCATATTGAAGCATCATTCCCATGGCACCATCACCATTAATGTTGGCATTTTCACGCTTAGAATCTTCTTCTTGAGCATCTTTAATGGTAAGTTGTTCAATGGCTTTTAAGAATTTGTGTTGTTTTGAGATAAAGACACGACGTGATTCATTACGACGTAGACGATAGGATGAAAAAGACTCATAAACATCGTCATAACCGAGTTTAAGGAGTTGTTTTTCGATAATGTCTTGAATGTCTTCAATGGCGATTTGAGGATTTGTTTTGGCGTTCTCATTAATTTGTTCAATCACTTTAGTAAAGACCAAGTGTGAATCATGAGCGGTGTAGTCATTATGGACCGAGTCAAATCCTTTCTTTATCGCAACAGCAATCTTTTCGGGTTGAAACGTATCTTTCTTATTATTACGTTTGATGATGACGATTTCTTGATCAATTTTAGGGTTTAAGGGGGTTTGTTGTGTTTGTCTTTCATGTTGTAAACTCATAGCGGTGTCCTCCAATATCTAGCTTTAATGATAAGTCAAAAGTTAAGCACTTTCAATGACAATTTTAATTATTTTATGTTTCTCGTTAATAGTTTAATGTTTTAAGTTATTTGTTTTTGGTATCAAGCTTAGATTGTTGAGTTGTTTAGTTGACTTAACAATGAAATATGTAAATATTTAATGTCTTATGTTATAATTCTGTTTATGAGGAGGTCCCTATGATTATCATTAGACTTGATCGGGTTATGGCTGATCGTAAAATTAGTTTAAGGAAGTTAGCTCAGGAAGTCGAGATTTCTGAGGTTAATTTATCCCGTTTGAAAACGGGGGCTGTCAAATCGATTCGTTTCGATACTCTCAATCGCTTATGTAAAGTATTAGACTGTCATCCAAAGGACTTATTAGAGTTTCGTTGGGATGATGAAGACTTGTAGGAGGCCTTATGGAACAAAAACTAGAAATCGTTGCCTGTTGTGATGGACGGATTATCCCTCTTAGAGAGGTGGGCGATCCAATTTTTTCTCAACGTCTAGCTGGAGATGGGGCGGCTATTGTTCCTAGCTCTGCTCAGTTTGTGGCGCCAATTGATGGGACGGTTCGTCTTATTTTTAAGGGCAGTCACTCAATGGTGATTGAGACGGATGAGGGGACTAATTTAATGGTCCACATTGGGATTAATACGGTGACCTTAAATGGAAAGGGTTTTACACCTCATGTAAAACGGGGGGATAAAGTCAAAAAGGGAGATCCGCTAGTGGATATTGACCTTGAGACAATGAAGCAAAATAAGGTCGATTTAACGACGATGATCCTTGTGATGGAGCCTCGATTGGTTCGTAATCTTGAAATTAAGACCAGTGGTGAGGCGAAGAAAAACGAGACGACACTGATAAAATTTAACACTCAATAAAGGCAATTTAGCCTTTTTTGTTTTTTAGGCAAGTTGATTACGCTTACATTATCGTTTTGGTTGAACTTATTATTTGTTTTGATATTATAAGTTAGCACACAGTAACTTGAAGGGAGGACAGCATGCAAGGACGTATTCATTCGATAGAAAGTTTTGGGACTGTTGATGGTCCTGGAATCCGATTTGTTTTGTTTTTACAGGGGTGTCCTTTACGATGTTTATTCTGTCATAATCCAGATACTTGGGCCTTTGATGAGGGGACAGAAAAAGACTCAGATGAGATTGTTACGGAGGTGTTGAAGTATCGTTCGTATCTTCGAAATGGTGGGATTACTATTTCGGGTGGTGAACCTTTGGCTCAGATTGACTTTGTGATGGATATCTTTACGAAGTTAAAAGCTGAGGGGATTCACACTTGTATTGATACCTCGGGCTATTACTTCAATGAGTTGACGAAACATCAATATGATAAATTACTAGAGGTTACAGACTTATTCCTTTTGGATCTAAAACATATTGATGATACTAAGCACACCATTTTAACGGGTGTGAGTAATAAGAATCCGATTAATTTTGCCAAGTATCTTAGTGAGAAGAAAAAACCTGTTTGGATTAGACATGTGTTAGTTCCTGGATATTCGGATGATAAGAAGGATTTAAAAGCATTAAGAGCATTTATTAATACTTTAGAGAATGTTGAGAAGGTTGAGATTCTTCCTTATCATACGATGGGTGTTAATAAATACAAACAAATGAATAAGATATATCCGCTTGAGGGATTAGAACCTCCGACTAAGGATGTTGTCCTAATGGCTAGACGAATTGTGGAGGGCTATAGTGGTTAAACTCTATTTAATTGAGACCGATGCTTGTGCCAGCTGTGTTTCATTAAGACAGGAGATGTCCCATTTGGATGTTGAAGTGGTTAATGAACATCAGCGCGCTAATGAGTTTATTGAAAAATATGAACTTGAGAAATTACCGGCTGTGTTAGTGACACAGGATAATCAAAAACTAGCGGCTTGTTATGGCTATCAACCACGCTTTATCTTAGATTTGTGGTTAGAGTCAGTATTAAATAAGAAGGAGAATGTGAATGGATAAGGTTTATCAAGGGTTTAAACCAGGTGACTGGGTTAAAGAAATTAATGTGAGAGATTTCATTGTGAATAACTATACCCCATATGAGGGCGATGATTCTTTCTTGGAGGGTCCAACTGACGCAACAAACCAATTATGGGCTCAGGTGATGGATTTAAATAAACAAGAATTAGAAGCGGGTGGTGTGCTTGATGCGGACACAAAGGTTGTGTCGACGATTAAGTCTCATGGTGCTGGTTATTTAAATCAAGAGCTTGAAAAGATTGTTGGTTTCCAAACGGATAAACCGTTTAAACGTTCTTTACAACCTTTTGGTGGAATTAGAATGTCTCAACAAGCGCTCGATTCTTATGGCTTTAAGATTGATGATGAGGTTCATCATATCTTTACGGATTATCGTAAGACACATAACCAAGGGGTCTTTGATGCTTATACCGATGAGATTAAGGCGGCTAGAAGAACGGGTGTTATTACTGGTTTACCAGATGCTTATGGTCGTGGTCGTATTATTGGTGACTATCGTCGTATTGCCCTTTATGGTATTGATCGATTAATTGAGGATAAACAAGAACACTTTAAAAATGGTTCGGCTGTAATGACTGAGGAGACGATTCGTCATCGTGAGGAACTTTCTGAACAAATTCGTGCGCTTAAAGATATGAAGGTTATGGCCAATGCCTATGGTGTGGACATTAGTGGTCCTGCTAAGAATGCTCAAGAGGCGATTCAATTTACTTATTTTGGTTATCTTGCGGCGATTAAACAACAAAATGGGGCGGCTATGTCATTGGGTCGTACCTCTACGTTCTTAGATATTTATATTGAGCGTGATCTTAAGAATGGTGTTATTACTGAGGTTGAGGCTCAAGAATTAATTGACCACTTTGTGATGAAACTTCGTTTAGTGAAGTTTATGAGAACACCTGAATACAATGACTTGTTTAGTGGTGACCCTACTTGGGTGACTGAGTCCATTGGTGGGATGTGTCTTGATGGTAGACCGTTAGTGACTAAGAACTCGTTTAGATTCTTACACACACTTTATAACTTGGGTGCGGCTCCAGAGCCTAACTTGACGGTGCTTTGGTCGACTCATTTACCTCATAACTTTAAATTGTTCTGTGCGAAAGTTTCGATTGAGACTTCTTCGATTCAATATGAAAATGATGACTTAATGCGTATTGACATGGGCGATGACTATGGAATTGCGTGTTGTGTCAGCCCACTTAAGATTGGCAAGGACATGCAGTTTTTTGGGGCTAGAGCGAATCTAGCGAAGGCTCTTCTTTATGCGATTAATGGTGGTAAGGATGAAAAAACATTAGTTCAGGTGGCGCCACAGTTTGCCCCTATTACTAGTGAGGTGTTAGATTTTGATGAGGTCATGGTGAAGTATGATCAAATCCTTGAATGGTTGGCTGGTGTTTATACGTCTGCTTTAAATATCATTCACTATATGCATGACAAATATTCGTATGAGTCTGCTCAGATGGCTCTACATGATGATCAAGTGAGACGTTTCTTTGCGACTGGAATCGCGGGTCTATCGGTTGTGGCTGATTCACTTTCTGCGATTAAACATGCTCAGGTTAAACCAATTCGTAATGATGAGGGTGTTGCCATTGATTTTGAGATTGAGGGAGATTTCCCTAAATATGGTAACAATGATGATCGTGTGGATAGCTTGGCTGTTGACTTAGTGAAGCGTTTTATGGATAAGATTCGTAAACAACCGACTTATCGTGGATCTATTCAGACGATGTCTGTCTTAACGATTACCTCTAATGTTGTTTATGGTAAGAAGACTGGGGCGACTCCGGATGGTCGTCAAGCGGGTGTTGCTTTTGCGCCGGGTGCTAACCCAATGCATGGCCGTGATAGTCATGGTGCGTTGGCTTCGCTTGAGTCAGTGTCTAAATTACCGTTTGAACATGCGAGAGATGGAATCTCTAATACGTTCTCTGTGGTACCAAACTCTTTAGGAAAGGATAACTAAAAATGAATCAAAGACAAGAAAACTTAGTGAACTTAATTGATGGTTATGTCCATAATGGGGGACATCACCTTAATGTGAATGTGTTTGATAAGGACACATTATTGGATGCTCAGGCTCATCCTGAGAAATACCCTCAACTGACAATTCGTGTTTCTGGATATGCGGTTAATTTCAATAAATTAACGAAGGAACAACAGGATGAGGTTATTAGCAGAACAATGCATGAGAGTATGTAAAGAGGCTTCGCCTCTTTTCTTTTGTTTAAAGCATTATGCCAAGTAAGATTGGTAGGATGATGAGGAAATTTCTAATCTCTTGGATGACAACAATTGTTGGATAATTAAAAGCACGACTAAAGTCTCATTGAATTAGGGATTTTAGAAAAACTGATTTAGAGAGTCTTTAGGTGGCAGGATAAAAGGCTATGAGTTTAACGCTCATAGCCATTTTTGATTACATATCTTTAATTGAACACATTCATAGAACCTGAAAAAGAGGATAAACCGACCTTACCAAATACAGGACAAGCATCAGAGTATAAATATATACTTGGTGGTTCAGTTCTAATTGGTTTAGGTGGATATTTCCTACTTAAGAAAAAAGAAGAAGTACTATAAAAGAATAAACGCCCTCTAGTTAGTTGACTAGAAGGCGTTTGTTTTTTATTTTCTTATTTTCTTTCTCTTTCTATTCTTAAGAACTACAATCTCATACCACCATTGATCTCAATGACTTGACCTGTAACATAAGAAGCTTCATCACTTGCCAAGAAAAGTGCACCATTAGCGATCTCATGTGGCTCACCCAAACGACCTAACATAGTTAGTGCAGCAAACTTATCGAGTAAGTCTTGAGGGACTGTCTTAAGAATATCAGTCATAATATAACCAGGGGCAATGGCATTAACTCTAACGTTAGCACCTTTCATCGCAAATTCTTTTGCCCAAGTTTTCGTTAGACCAATAACACCCGCTTTAGTAGCCGCATAGTTGGCTTGACCAATATTACCATAAACACCCACTACAGAAGAGATGTTAATGATAGATCCAGAATCATTTTGTTGCATATGCGGGCCAACAAGTTTCGTTAAATTAAAGACACCCTTAAGGTTAACATCAATAACAAAATCCCATTGTTCATCCGTCATTTTACGGGTTAATGCATCACGGGTTACCCCAGCATTGTTGACTAAGATATCAATCTTGCCATATTTTTCAACGACCTCATCAAAAACCTTTTGACATGATTGTGGATCAGCAACATTCAGTTTAATCGCCTCTACGTTCTCATGCTCATAAGTTTAATCAGCCATGTCAGCAGCAACAACCTTTGCGCCTTCTTGAGCGAAACGCTCTGCCATTGCTTGTCCAAGTCCTTTTGCGCCTCCAGTAATTAAGGCAACTTTTCCATCTAATCTCATTACAATTTCCTTTCTCATTTCGATTTAGAATGTGAATGGTATTCTTAAAGGTGAACAACTATTCATGTTTAGAGTCGTTATATCAGAACAAAAATGAAAGTGATATCATTTTTGCTTAAAACGTTAAAATTAATCCTTAATATTGCGTCATACGTTAGATAATGATACAATAACTGCGCATATCAAGAAAGGAGACAACTACATGTTAGATATTTTATTATTAGTTGTTTCTGCTTTAGTAATTATCTTATCGCTATTACAAAGTGGAAAGTCAGAAGGTTTAAGTAGTGCCTTTATGGGTGGAACTGGTTCTAACCTATTCGCACAAACTAAAGAACGCGGACCTGAAAAAGTCATGTCACAAGTGACCATG
This sequence comes from uncultured Erysipelothrix sp., assembly GCA_964345765.1. GTDB lineage: Bacteria > Bacillota_I > Bacilli_A > Erysipelotrichales > Erysipelotrichaceae > DUUI01. The sequence goes on along the minus strand of CAYFSJ010000015.1, from coordinate 14,639 downwards.
GTTGTTGCGGTTGCTTACTTTGTGCTTGCGATTATTACAAGATTGTAAGATTACCAATTAAGAGCGAAACGCTCTTTTTTTCTGTTGAATTAGTCCATAATATAACTGAAAAAATAATAATATTCTTTCTAACATTTTTATTAATCAGTTGTCAGACACCTCAAAATGATATTGAAGATAGTAATGATCAACCAGAAACACCAATAAATAATCATCAAGATGAACAAGATGACAGTGAAATTGATCAAGAGATTACTGACGAAGAAGCCATCATCATCCTCAACAATCAAGATGACTCCCATCAACATCCATCAAATCTATTAGGATGTGGGTCGCCGAAGACTTAAAAAGCAGTCGAGAATATTATGAAGATGGAACCTTTAAAACGATCAACCAACAATTCCAACAAAAATTATCCAATGTAGGAACTTGGCACGCCACAGATACTCAACTATACATGACTATCAAAGACTACAATCCAGAAATAAAACGATATGAAATTGACCGTCAAGACTTTGTCTTTGACTATGAGGTAAGTGACACTCATTTAAGTATCACGACCAATGGTCAAACCAAAACCTTTATCAGACCATAAAGAGCGAAAGCTCTTTTACTTTAGTTGTAGAGATTAAGTGCAGATGTTAAACTTAAAGTAATCAAAACAACGTTTCAAATCACTGAAACATGAAAGGGGTATTATGGGAAAACTAGATGGAAAAGTCGTCGAGTTTTTAAGAAACTTAAAATATCATCAACAACTAACACTCGAAGACTGGAGCTCAAAACTAAACTTAAACAAAGAAGAAGAACTCAACTTCAGTCGTCAAATTGAACAATTAAAACAAGAAGGAATCATCAAAGCGAATAGTCAAGATCAACTCGTTCTCAAAGAAGGACATTTTTACGTTGGAATATTATCCGTAGGATCAAGAGATTTCGGATTTGTCGATATTGAAGACGAAGAAAGTATCTACGTTAACGCCCGCAACTTTAACGGAGCCTTCGACGAAGATGAAGTGTTCGTAAGAAGCTTTAAAGGAAACGATGGAAGAATCGAAGGGGAAATCCTTCAAATCATTAACCGAAATCAAACACATGTTATCGGTACGCTCTATCAAGATAAGGACCAACTTATTTTAAAACCTTATGATTCTAAATTCCCAAGCCCAATCAAATACAACAATCCATATAATTTAAACTTACAATCAGGACAAAGAGTCATCGGAGAAATCAAAAATTTCACTCCACTGGAAGTTGACTTAACCCAAATATTAGGTCTACACAATGAACCTGGAGTCGATGTCCTGACCATTCTTTATCAATACAATATTAAGCCAGGCTTCAGCAGTGATGAACTCAGACAAGCAAGATCCTTTAAACAAGAAATAAATGTTAATGAATATCCAGATCGTCGTGATTTAACATCCGACATTATCTTCACCATCGATGGCGAAGACACCAAAGATATTGACGATGCCATCTCAATTGATAAAGTCGAAGGAGGTTATCGATTAGGTGTCCACATCGCCGATGTCTCTCACTATGTCACAGAGAACTCAGCCATTGACCAAGGAGCTAGCGAAAGAGGAACCTCCGTCTATGTCGTTGATCGGGTCGTACCCATGTTACCAGTCGAACTCAGTAATAAACTCTGTTCACTCAATCCACATGTGAATAGACTAGCCATGTCCGTTTACATTGATTTAGACGAATACGGTACTATTAAAAACTATGAATTTTTTGAATCAATCATTCAATCCAAACAAAAACTAGATTATCGTGAAGTAAACCGATTCTTCGACAATCCAAATGATGTTGTCTACATCGAAGAAGACATCAAAGAAAAATTACTCATGATGAAAGAAGTCTCAGAACTTTTACGCATGCAAAGAGAGGCACTAGGAGCCATCGAATTTGAAACCAGCGAGAGTGAATTCATCGTCGATGCCAACGGCGTCGTCCTAGACATTAAAGAAAAAGAACGCGGACAAGGGGAGATGATGATCGAAGACTTTATGGTCGCAGCCAACCAGTGCGCTGCCAGTCTCTTCGATAATGCCAATATACCAACCCTGTACCGTGTCCATGAAAAACCACCATTAAAGAAAATGACGACACTATCAGCAGCCTTACGTATTTTAGGTTACCGACTAAAAGGTTCTTTAGACAATGTCTATCCAGCCGATATTCAACGAGTACTCTATCATTTTAGAAACGAGCCAACCTTCCATGTCATTTCAAACTTAATACTAAGAAGTATGGCCAAAGCGAAATATCATCCAGAGAATTTAGGACACTTTGGATTAGGACTCAAACATTATCTACACTTTACCTCACCAATTCGACGCTATCCAGACTTAATCGTTCACCGTAACTTAAAGAAATACTTTATTCACAGTGATTTCACAGAGTCAGATGTCTCAAAAGATGAATCACTCATGATCGATTTAGCTACCAAAACCTCAACCTCTGAACGTAATGCTGATGAAGCAGAGCGTGATGTTGAGAAAATGAAAAAAGCTCAATACATGACTCAATTTGTCGGTAAGAAGTTTAAAGGTGTTATCTCAGGGGTCACCAAGTTTGGTCTGTTTGTCGAGCTACCAAACACAGTCGAAGGGTTAGTCCATATCTCAACCATGAACGACTACTATTATTTTGATGAAGCCAAGATGCAACTCTATGGTCGTGACAATAAGATGACCTTCAACCTTGGACAAACTGTCAAAGTCAAAGTCACATCCGTTGATGAAACAGAACATGAAGTCAACTTTGAGCTACTCGAGGATAAAAACGGTAAGAAAAAAGAAAAGCGTGACAAAAAAGAAAAAAAGAGAAACAAGAAAAGGTAAAAACATGACATATCAATATTATTACAACGAAAAACATAAAGATAAACCATTATTAGTGCTATTACATCCTACTGGAGGAAATGAAAAAAGCCTCGTTTCCTACGGTGAGTTTTTAGCACCAGAATCAAGTATTCTTTCCATCCGTGGAAATGTAGATGAAGAGGGGAAACTCCGCTATTTTAAACGTTTAGGACTCCAACAACCAGACCTAGACGATCTACAAACTCGCTCACAAGAACTGTATCAGTTTTTAGAATACAAAATTGATGAACTCGGCTATTCAAACCAACCAACTATTGTGTTAGGCTACTCCAATGGAGCCAATATGATCACTGCCTTAAATCAGATTGGCTCACTCTTTGATTATTCGCTCATCGCCCATGGTCGAAAATATCTCAATCAAGAATTAGTCAACCACCAAGGAAAACATGTCTTTATCAGTCTAGGAGAAGGGGATCAAAATATTGACCCAGACAAAACAAGACAGCTGGCCAAAGAATATGAACAAGCCGGAGCAGAAGTCAAAGTCTTTGTCCATCATCTAGGACATACCTTTGATCGAAGTGAGCTTGTCGCGATGCAACAATGGTTGGCTAAAAAAGGAGTAAACTAAGTTGAGCCTCAATGTTATAGCCACCAACCGTAAAGCCAACCATGATTATTTTATAAGTGGGCGATATGAATGTGGTATCGTTCTAACTGGAACAGAAATAAAATCAATCCGACAAGGCAAGGTCAACATTAAAGAATCCTATGTCCAGATTAAAAACAATGAGATCTTCATTATCGGTATGCACATTGCCCATTACAAAGAAGGTAATCAGTTTAATCATGATGAAACAAGAACCAGAAAGTTATTGATGCATCGTCATGAAATTAGTAAACTCGATAAAGAAGTCTCCCAAAAAGGATTCACCTTAGTACCCTTAAGAGTCTACATAAAAGCTGGCAAAGCCAAAGTCGAAATAGGATTAGGGAAAGGTAAAAAACTCTACGATAAAAGACAGAGCGAAAAAGAAAGGGATATTACCCGGGATATCCAAAAAGAATACAAAGTTAGATAAGTCTCTTCGGAGACTTTTTTCATGACAATAATGTCACACTAATCTAAAACAGTTGCTTTATAAAACCCCATCAATATAATGAAGATATGAAGAAGTTTATCATCATCATAATAAGTTTAACCTTGTTGGGCTGTCAAAAAACATCCCAAGAAGTGTTTGTCCAACCTTATGAGAATAATGAAGTGATTGAAATAGAAGACGAAACACTCGAAGTTGGACAATCCATCATCGATACTCAAAAAGTCGTTGGAGAAAAGGAATTAACCTATCAAATTACCCGTGATTTCAACAATAATGAAATAGAAAGAGAGTTAATAAAAGAGAGGATACTCAAAGAAGCACAACCAAAAGTCATTCGCGTTGGAATCAAAGAAATAAAGACCACCACTCAATTAATCACGGACTCAGACATTGAAATTATTTATCAAGAAGATGACCAACTTCCATTAAACACCGAAGTCATCATTGAAGAAGGCATCAAAGGCGTTGTTAAAGTATCAACCCAAGAAGTCATGATTAAAGGAGAGGTTGTCGAAACAAACGAAATTAGTCGAGAGATTATAGTCCAAGCTAAACCCACCATAATCCATATTGGAACCAAAGAAGAGACAGAAACAGATTATTCGTTAATTAATAACGATGATTTAAGTTGGTGGTATTCAATAGGAGGCATCGACTCAAGTATTGAACAATTAATCGAACCTTATAATGTCTATTGGAAAATCCCAACCCAACGAAAAGTCATCTACCTTACCTTTGATCAGGGCTATGAATACAACAATAATACAACTCAAATATTAGATACGCTCTTAGAGAAAAATGTAAAGGCCACCTTCTTTATCACTGGCTCTTACTATGATCAAAATAAAGAGGTGGTCAACCGAATGTTTGAAGAAGGTCATATCGTAGCCAATCATACCATCAATCATTATCGGGCAGCTCCAACCCTTGAGTCTAACCAAAAAGCCTATCTAGATGATGTTATCTTATTAAACGAGAAAGTAGACAAGATGAGTTATTATCATCGCCCACCAGAAGGTGGTTACTCAAATCGTTCCTTAGCGATTCTCCATGATTTAGGCTATACAACCGTCTTTTGGAGTTTCGCCTACCGAGATTGGTTAGTCGATGATCAACCCGACCCAGAAGTTGCTTTTACAACCATCATCAGTCAACTTCAACCAGGAAGTATCTATTTACTCCACTCTGTTAGTAACACTAATACTCAAATACTACCAGATGTCATTGATGCGATCCATAACCAAGGCTATTCAATAGAGTTATTACCATAATTACTTCATTAAAAAAGGCTATCGTCAATCACCATAGCCTTTATTATGCAGGTTACCAAGCACCGCCACCGCCGCCGCCAAAGCCACCGCCACCGAAGCTTCCGCCTCCGCCGCCACCAAAGCTACCTCCACCAAATCCACCAGATGAACTGGTTTGGACAGGTCGAGAAACCATTGACGAGCGAGTGTGATGCATCATATTATTCATACGGTTGGTATACCAAATTGGAGAGAAGTTAGGTTGGTGTTCCATCCCAGCAGGTGGTGCCACCGCAATTCCCTCAAACTTCTTACTCCAAATATCAGAAATACCCAAAACATACGCATAAGGTAAAACATTATAGAAATATTGTGGATTCTCTTCAACTAACATTTCTAGACGATCTTTTTCAGCCTCTTCAATAAAACGTTTAAGACCTAAGATCTTACCAAGTTTACGATTACCATATGGGGTACGACGTGACATATTAATGGCACTAATGATAATGATAAAGAATCCAACCAAGGCCACAAAGAACCAATTATCAAACACATCAAAGTATGAAAGAATAAAGTAGTAAGCCAAGAAGAATGCGCCCGTAGTAATAATCGAAAGGATTAAATCAACAATTTTCTTCCAATTACTCTGTCTGGTAAAGTCAACAAACAGAAGTTTTTGAAAGACACTATAAGCAATATTTGCCCCTAATGACAAACCAAATCCTCCCAATGCTAATTCAATAAAGAAAGTATTACGGTACATCTTATAAGCAATAAACAACGCAAATAATAAGGACGCTAAGAAGAAAGTTAAAACTTGTCTGCGGGTAGAGGTTGGATTAAAGATACGACGATCATGGTTTCTAAAGTATTTATGTAAACCTAAAACCGCATTACTAATGTTCTTATAGAATTTATTCTCTAAATCTTTTGTTTCTACTTCAGTCCGATTATTAAATAAATTATTAAACAATCGTTTCTCATAGGCTGCTGTTTTTTCAGGAAGTTCACTTAGTTTAGTCAAACGCATATTTGAGTTGCTCAGTTCTTCGATAGCGAGATAGCCATAGGATGCCCACTCCACAATTAGCGATAAGACATCTTCGGTATCAGCCTTATTATCATAGATAAAGCCAACCATTGCAGAGGAAAGTCCTTCTGGTGGTTCATGTTCAATCGTCTCAACTAATGGCTCATCCTTGCCATATCTAAAGAACCAGTAAATTGAAATAAGCGCCCCTAGTCCGATTAAACCTAAGAAAATCATGGAGTAATCAGCTACAAATGGGAAATCAAAATACCCTCTAGGCAGTTGTAGTTCAGCTGTCACCGGCGTAAAAGATGGTAATGGTTGATTCGATTGACCTCTTATCACTTGATTGTTCTCAAATTCAAAATCAATGAATTCATTGGATTTTGAATGATAACCAGAATAAACATAAAGAGGGTATTCATCGACAGGTTTCGGTAAATTGACCTCAAAGCGAAACTTATCAATTGGAGTGGCGAATCCATCCCCTAAAATATTCCATAAAAACATTTCCATGTCATTATAGTCAAGGTCATGGGTTTGAATTTGATAGGAATACTCATAACTATGAGGTCCTTCTAAGAAAGTATACTCATCCCCAAAACGAATTCGAACGGCTGAATTTTCAATCGTTTCAACATTCATTTTGTAATTAGAATAATTCTCAATGTTATCAACTTTCCAGTAATATCGCTTGGTCGTCGTGATGTTTGTGTTGGCATCGGTTAATTCCATGACATACTTTTGAGGTAATAGGATTTCTACCCCACGTTGAGGTCGATTAAAGACAGCATCAATCTTCGTATGAATCGTATATAACCCTGTTTCAGTCACATCGATTTTGACATCCATTGAGTCATAGTAAAAACGATCAAACTGATATTGTTCTGGGACTAAGTCCATCGCCATAACTGGTTGGGAAAATCCAAGTAATAAAAACAATCCAATTAAAAGAGAGAACAGTTTTTTATTCATTGTGATCTCCTTTCATTTAAAAAAAGGGATGTCAATCATCCCTGTTTATTCAAAGTTTACTTCAGGTCGTTGGCGAGCTGTCTCATCTGTTAAGACGAATAATTCGGCAGGTTTGAAACCTGTTAGTCCAGCAATGATATTGGTTGGTATAGACGCAATCTTGATGTTGTAATTACGTACAGTCGCATTATAGTATTTACGATAATTAGCAATTTCACCCTCAAGATTAGAGAGTTCACCCATTAATTGTTGGAAGTGAGTGTTCGCCTTTAAATCAGGATATTGTTCAACCACTACCATTAAGCGATTTAAAGCAGAGGTTAATTCATTGCTCGCTGCCATTTTCTCTTCAGGTGTGTTAGCACTCATCCCCAAGTTACGAGCACGAATCACATTCTCAAGTGTTTCTCTTTCGTGTGCCGCAAATCCTTTGACAGTTGCGACTAAGTTTGGAATTAAATCAAAACGTTTTTGTAAATAGACATCAATTGTAGAGAAGGCTTCCTCAACTTGAGTTCTAAGTTTAACTAGAGAGTTATAAGTAACAACAACCCATAGTACTAATAGAACTAAGACTGCTAAAGCAATCATCCATCCACTGATATTAAAATTAGTTAGTAACATTCAAATGTCCTCCTATGTCTTTTATTATACTCTAATAGACAGTCTCTTAACAAATACAATACTGTTAATAATTGTTAATAAACGATAAAAATTCTTCCATACTACCTTGATATTCACTTTGATAATTGCCATTGGATCGATCAATGAGATGATCTGTAATCAGGAATGTTGGAATCCCAAGTTCTCTAACCACTAAATCTTCTTGGGCATCATTACCCACCATTAAACAATCTTTCGGATCAATTTTAAACTTATCTAAGAGCTCTTGATAGTATTGAATATTAGGTTTAGCATAATGATAATCTTCATAAGTCGTAATCTCATCAAAGAGAGTGGCATCTAAGCCTGCCCACTGAATTCTGGACATTGTCGCAATCTCAGGAAAGAGTGGGTTTGTCGCAACTATTAGGCGATAGCCCTTTGATTTAAGGTCGATCATGACATCATTTAGACCCTCTACTAAACTGGTATGATTCTGATACTCTTGGAAATCATGTTGATAAAAAGCTTCGAGCTTCTCTAATAATGGTATCCCATCATAATTAATATGAGAATCAAAAGTGTCCCAAAATTGTCGCTCATTTGTTTTTGAGCCATCATTTTCAAGCATGGCTTGGGTCGATTTTAAAAATGCTTTAGAGGTTTGTTTGGGCTCAAATCCTAACTCAACAAACACTTTATTAATGCCTTTGAAGTAGGCGTTCATAAAATCTTCCATCTCTAATGGTAATAGAGTTCCATCTAGATCAAATAAAATAACTTTGTTCATTTCACACGCTCCTAAGGTCCATTCTATCATAGTCTTGTTTGTAAATAGACAAAGACTAGTTTAAAATATTGTTAAAAAGATTGGAGAAACCTATGAAAATACTCGTCACTGCTTTTGAACCTTTCAATAATCAAGAAACCAATAGTTCCTTAGAAGTCCTTAGAGCACTAGAAAGTGATCATATTATTAAACTTGAAATACCTACGGTCAAAGAAAAATCGTCAGAAGCCATCATTGAAACGATCAAAAAAGAGAACCCACATGTGGTCTTAAGTCTTGGTCAAGCCCAAAACAGAGACAAGATTAGTATTGAAAGAATAGGGATTAATGTTAAAGATTATCCAATCAAGGATAATGAGGGGAATCAACCTCAAGATTTAAAGATTAAATTATTAGGGGATGTGGCCTATTTTAGTACATTACCCATTAAGACGATGCAACAGGCTTGTCTTAAAGAAAACATCCCCACTGAAATCAGTAATACGGCTGGAACCTTTGTTTGTAACGAAGTGATGTATACCATTGCTCATTATGTGATTGAAAATAAATTACCAATCCGAACCGGTTTTATCCATGTTCCAACCACTGAGTCAATGGATTTAGAAACGATGGTTAAAGCCATTGAAATATGTATCGATACACTAACGACAACCTCTAAGAATATGGTCCATAAGGGAGGATTTATTAGTTAATGAAAGTATGTGTCATAGGGGGTGGACCAGCAGGATTAATGGCCTCAAACATCGCAAGTCAAACACATGATGTCATTTTTGTTGACTCTCAAGAAACCTTTGGCACAAAGTTATTAATGAGTGGTAATGGTCGATGCAATGTCTCCAATAATCGATCAGTTGAAGACTTTCTAAAGTTTTGTTCAAAGTCGAGTAAATTTATGTATTCATCATTAACCGCGTTTGGTCCCAGTGATGTGATTGATTTCTTTCAACAACGAAATGTCCCATTACACCAAGAAGATAATTTTAGAATGTTTCCTAATTCAAATGATTCGAGGGATATTTTAGGGGCATTACTCAAAGAGAATCGATCAACTTATATGCTTTCGACCTACATTAATCGATTTGAAATAAAGGATAATAAAATTATTGCCGCCATCTCAAGAGATCAGCGAATAGAAGCGGATCATTTTATTCTATGTAGTGGTGGAAAGAGTTTTCCTAGTACAGGCAGTGATGGCAGTGGTTATAAATTAGCGAAACAATGTGGTCATTCAATCACCCCTCTAGTGGGTGTGGAAGTGGGTCTAATTACGAATAATACCCAACCTCTAATGGGACTCTCGCTCAATGATGTACAAGTTCAGGTCCTAATTAAGAATAAGGTTAAATTTGATGAGAAGGGCGACTTACTCTATACCCACTTTGGTTTGAGTGGACCTGTTATCTTAAAGGCTAGTGAGTTTGTTGTAGAGGGATTGCTTCAAAAGAAAGAAACAATTGTTCGAGTCATCTTAGGAAAACCTGATTTATCAAGTGGTCCATTAAAGAAACAACTTCAACCTTTAGCACCCAAACGGCTGGTAGATTTCTTATTAAAAGAGTTCGATGAGATAACCCATCTTGAGCAAGTGTCTAAGATAAGAAAAGAGGAACTCATCAAAACAATCTTTACACTTGATTATATAATAGAGGATACTATTCCAATTGAGAAAGCTTTTGTAACCAGAGGTGGTATCAAAACCAATGAGGTTGACCCTAAAACAATGAAGTCTAAACTTGTTGATAATTTAAGTTTGTGTGGTGAGATATTAGATGTTCATGGCATGTTAGGAGGCTTTAACATTACTTTAGCCTTAAGTTCAGGTTATACAGCTGGCGTTAATATATAAAATGGAGATAAAACGATGCTGATAAACAAGAGAGAAATGGTTCAAGAATTATTAGAACAGTTTAATGAGGGATAGGTAGATTTAAATCAGTATCTTACCCATGATCTTGAAGTTGGTTTTGATGATGGCTCAAGAACGGTAAGTGCATGATGCGCTATTGAGAATTCTTGAATCTATTGAGACTTCAGGAAATATTGATGTCACAATTGATGAGACTACTGAACTAGGAAATCTTGTCAGTGCTAACTTTCATCATCACGATGATGAAAACTTACTGTTAATGGTTATGAATTTTTAATTTAGACGAGACAAGATTCAAAAATTGAAATGTTCTCTAAGACAATTGTTTTTAATGATGAAATTACATCGTATCATTTGTTACTAAGTGTTGATCATCCTAAGGGCACTCTAGAACGCAGTATTTTTATGCCTTCTACTTTGAAATTAAGTGAACTAT
>CAYFSJ010000015.1:0-3651 GCA_964345765.1 uncultured Erysipelothrix sp. | reverse complement strand
AAGTGAACTATGATTTTGTTGATGATTATCTTGAAGATCTTCTTATGGGTTTTGATGAGGATGATTTTGAACTTTTTGGGGTATTGAATCCATTAAGTATTTTGTTGACCAGTTGACGATGGATAATATCAATGTGGATTTTCATCATTTGGACAAGGTGTATGATTTGGGCTTAAAGTTCTTATATCTTGTTGATGGGATAAACATACACTGTCATTTTGGGGTGCACCAAACTTCGGATGAATTAACATTTGATCAAGAGACAGTTGATAAACAATCTCTAGAAGTTGAAGAAGTATTATCTGAGTTTATTGACAGTCGTTATTACAGAGAAATTGAAGACTTAGATGAAGATGAAATTATTGATGAGCCACATGAATTCGATACAACGGTTTATCTCGATGATATTGTTGATGCGTTTATGGCCACTAACAATTATTTTGACATTTACTTGAATAAAGAAACAGCCGAAATTATTTATAATGATGGATTAGTGGATATAGAAATGAATGATAATCTTATCGCGTTGCCTATGCAATTTGAGATTGATGATGGTATTATGAGAAGCTTTATCTTTAGTAAAGTTGACGATGAAAAGACATACGAACAATTGCTTAATAGTATAAAAGGTCGTGGAGCGTATCGATATTTCAAAGATGGTATCACTGAACATGGTTTGTTACAAGACTATTTCGATTATCGTGATGAGGCATATAAAGATAAAGCAATGAAATGGTGTCATCGTCATCATATCAAGGTAATAATAGAAAAACCCACTGATTAGTGGGTTTTATAGTTAAATGGCGGAGAACAAGAGATTCGAACTCTCGGAAGCTTTCACTTCGCCGCCTTTCCAAGACGGTGCCTTAAGCCACTCGGCCAATTCTCCAAAGCCTGTACATTATACCAAGCTTTCTAATATCTGTCTAACAGTTTAGTCACTTAGAAAAATGAGTCTTTTAGATATGTTAAAATGTGGATAAGGAAGGTGTTATTATGAAGAAGATTGGAATAATTATATTAATCTTGATGCTAACAGCTTGTTCAATGCAAGAAACAGGCCACAACACAACCATCACTGAACCAGATAGTGACTTAGATGAACGAAGAACACTTGAAGTTGATTCAGCACTGACAGAATCGATGTGGCAATTTTTAGATAAAACCAAATCAATCTTATTAACTGATAATAATGAAGTCTATTCACCAGCAAGTTTATACAGTGCTTTAAGCTTATTGATACCAGCTGCTAAAAACGAAAGTAAAGAAAATCTTTTAAGCGGATTGGCCTTAGAAAATCCCGCTCATCTAACGAATTTCTTTAAACGTCACAATTTTTTAAGTGATGAGTTTTCATCGTTATTAACCAACTCAATTTGGTATGGGACCCAAGAAGACTTCAGTGAATCAATTAAGAATGAGCTCATCGAAGATTACATTGTTTCAACCCATCAAGCTGATTTCACACAAGAACAACAAACCAGTGATCAAATCAAGAAGTTTATTGATGACAGAACCAATGGTTTTATTAAAAATTTAAACGTTAAAGTAAATCCAGAAAGTTCATTAATTTTACTCAATACACTCTATTTAAAAGATCTTTGGTCTAATGAATTCTTCAAAAAAACGACGATTAACTTTACGACTGCAGACAATGAAAAACTTGAGGTTAAAGGATCTAAAATAACTGTGGAAAACACAAATCATTATTTCCAAGAGCCACAGGCCCAAATGCTTTACTACCCATTAAGAAATACGGGGGGTGTTTTGTTCATTAAACCAACCCAGGATGTGGACGCTTACTTAAATGAAGTTAATTTAATGGATGTCTATTCAAAATTAGAAAATATTAATGATGAAACTCGCTATGATGTTTCATTTGAAATGCCTCATGTGGATATTAGTTCTCGTATAGGAAAAATCAATCAGTTTCTAAAACCACTAGGATTTGAAGATATCTTATCCGACGAACCTGATATGAGTTATCTTGAGTCAGAAACCCCTCAGTTTGTGAGCGACATTATTCAACAAGCAAGAATCACGGTAGATAATAAAGGGGTTGAAGCTGCAGCCTTCACACAAGTTGAAGTTGAAACAACTTCGATAATGCCACAAGAAGTTGAGAAAGTAGAATTCATTTTAGATAAACCATACGTAATGATTGTATTAGATTCGTATCATAATCCAATGTTTATTAGTCGTGTGGTTAACCCAAATCAATTAGATCAATAAACTCTTGTTGAGTCAGAATTTTAATCGGATAACCTAAAGATTGAAGTTCAATAGCTTGTTTGTGCTTGGTAGAAAGTTGTTGATAGTCACCAACAATTAAATAATCAACACCTAAATGAAGCTTATTAAGGACTTGTCCACCACTATTTGTAATTATTTGAGCAGCTTGTTTTCTGGTGAAACGATTAAATCGTCCACTAAAAACAACTGCTTTTTCTTTAAATATCTTCACATCATTAAAAAGTGAAACTTTAGAATCATCCAATAAAAACAAGCGCTCAGAAACTGACAATCGATTCTTTAATAGTTGATAAAGGCGATGAGTCGCTAGAGCATCATCAACGGCTCTATGGTTGGTTTCACTAAAACCAAAATGGACTGAAAGATTAGATAGCGAATAACTCTTTAAGCCTTTTAAAGTGCGTCTTGCGAGTCTAAGGGTATCAACAAAATCATTACTTAAAGGTGGTTGGTTTAATTCTTGATGATAATCATAAAGATAGTTAATATCAAAATGAACATTATGACCAATTAATATATCCGTTTCAATAAAGTTTAGAAATAATGGATAGACAATCTCTATAGGAGGTTTATCCTTTACCATGTCATTACTTATATGATGAATAGTTTGAGTCCATCGATCAATGGGTTTAGTCGGTTTTATTAGCTCACTAAAAGACGCTACAATTTGATTGTTTCTAACTTTAATGGCACCTATTTCGATAATCTCGCCATAAATACGTCCATTCATTGAGGTTTCAATATCAATGACAGTATAATCATCTATTAGATTTAGCAAGCTTTGTCCTTTATACACTCTTTTATTTGTCATACAATAATTATAACTAAAGGTGAACAAAATGTTAGTTTTAATCTTTTTAGGAGTTGGAATCGTTTCAGGTATTCTCTTTAGTTTTATTGAACATGGTTTTAAAGTGAGTCTTTTAGGCTATACCATTTTTAATCTATTTATATATGATGATGGTGACTAGCAATAGTTATGATGCCATCGGATATTATTATTGCTTATTAATGTTATTGGTTTCAATTGGTTCCCACACACTCACCTCATTACTAATTTGGTTTTTAAAAGAGAAAAATCGAGCTTAAACTCGATTTCTTAGAATATTTAGGATTGGCTCTAGTTCATTCTTATCGGTAATATTATAGGATTGAGATAATTTTTGAGCCCATACTTCATCAAAGTTGCCTTTTTTAGCTTTACGCTTCATCACTTTCGCAAATGTTTTCATCATGAGTTTATCCAAAAAACTCATTTTTTTATAGTCTAATCCACCTGGACAATAAAAGTATTGAGTATTAGAAGGTAATTTATCATGATGATTAGTCTTCAGTGTTTGAGGCACTGCATCATTGGCTGGTGCTGCACCAACTCCACATACTATAAAGGTTGGATAG
>CAYFSJ010000014.1:0-33256 GCA_964345765.1 uncultured Erysipelothrix sp. | reverse complement strand
AGACTATTTATGCCCTATTTCTTGAAAGTGACCAACAATAATTCAGGCACTTATCTTCAAATTTATTACAGTTATTATGACCATGAAAAGAAACAAGGACGGAACCGGTCATTTAAAGCGATTGGCTATGTTCACCAACTCAAACAACAAGGCTACCCTGATCCAATTGAACATTTCAAAAGCGTGGTCGATCAAATGAATCTTGATTTGAAAGCTCAAAAAGAAAATCAACAAGTCCAAGAGATTGGCGAGGTTTCTATTGAGCGATACTTAGGGTATTTCCTTATTAAGAATTTGAACGATTCCTTAAAGGTTCAAAAACAGTTTTCATATATTCAGAAACCCTATCAAGTGCGTTATGACCTCTTTGAGGTTTTATCGAGTTTAATCTACGCTCGAGTGGTTGATCCTTGTTCAAAGTATAAAACCTTTCATGATGTACTTCCCTCTTTATTTGAACCAATCAATTACTCTCAAGACCAACTCTATAGCGCATTACAGCTGATGGGCAATGAATACGAAAAGATTATTGAAGCCTATAATCTTCGTCTTAACCGTCTTTATCCTTTTGATTTATCGACTTCTTACTTTGATTGTACCAACTTCTACTTTGAGATTGATCAAGAAGATGAGCTTCGTCGAAAAGGGAAGTGTAAACATAATAGTGCCAACCCATTAGTGGGAATGGGACTTCTATTAGATGCTCATCAAGTTCCTATTGGCATGACCCTTTATCCAGGTAACCAATTAGAAATGGGTGTTTTTAGAGAGACCTTACTGGATTTAAAAGACCGATACAACGTCTCTGGAAGAAGTGTCCGTGTCGCGGATAAATGGGTTAACAGTGCTCAAAACATTCAACACGCCATCGAGAATGGGGATGGTTATCTCTTCTCTAAATCGGTTAAATCATTACCTGAAACCGAAAAACAATGGGTTTATTCTGATAATGATTGGGTCGATGTTAGAGATTCAAAAGGAAAACTACTCTTTTCATTGAAAGAGTGTGTTGATGACTTTTCCTATAAAATTGACTTACCAAATGGTAAGAAAAAAGAGATCACCTTTAAAGAGAAACGCGTGTTAACCTATAACCCATCCTTAGCGAGAAAGAAACAAAAAGAAATAATGAGACAAATTGAGAAAGCACAAAAACTCAGTGTTTCTGCCGCTAAACGAAGCGAGTATGGAGACTCTGCTAAGTATGTTGTCTTTAGTGCCCAATCAACAGATAGCACATCCACTCCGTCCAAAGGTAAAGTAAAGACATTCCTTAATGAAAAGAAAATAGATGAAGACATGCAACTAGCAGGTTACAATCTTTTAGTGACCTCTGAAATAAAACAAAGCGCTAAAGATATTTATATGACCTATCATAATCTTTGGCGCATTGAAGAATCATTTAAAGTGATGAAGTCACAACTTGAAGCACGACCTGTTTACTGTCAAACTCAAGAATCTATCTTTGGTCACTTTTTAATTTGTTATTTATCGGTGGTCCTTTTAAGGGTTTTACAAGTAAGAGTTTTTGAGGAAAAGTATCATACTGATGAACTACTCTCTTTCATGAAGAACTTCAAAGTGGTTCAAGTTTCAGACTCTAAGTACATGAACATTTCAAAAAGAACGATGTTCATTGAAGACTTAGCAGCTCAAACCTCACTCCCATTGAAGCATCTTCATATGAATAATACTAAAATTAATTCTATTCTCAATTATCGATTTTAACACTAGTTTTTGAGCTCGCATCCAAAACTCATGTATTATAACTTGACACAAATGTAAACTTCATTGATAATTTAGAAAAGAAGAGGTAGAAAATGAAAAAAATAGCATGGATTGGAACTGGTGTCATGGGCAAACCAATGGCACTTCATTTAGCACAAGCAGGCTATGATGTGACTGCTTATAATAGAACACATTCAAAAACATTAGAGTTACAAGATTCAATGACAATAGTTGATAATATTGTTGACTGTGTCAAAGATGCTGATCTTGTTTTTACCATCGTTGGCTTTCCCGATGATGTAAGAGAAGTCTACTTTAAAGAAGATGGTATTTTAAACAATGTTAAAGAAGGTGCTATTGTCATTGATATGACAACCTCAAGCCCTGCTTTAGCCAAAGAGATTTATGTGGCGGCATTAAATAAGAATGTACATGCCTTAGATGCACCAGTTACTGGTGGTGATAAAGGTGCCAAAGAAAAAACCTTATCAATCATGGTTGGTGGCAATGAGAAAGTTTATCAAGAAGTCGTAGATGTCTTAGAAATCTTAGGTTCAACCGTTACTTATATGGGTAAAGCTGGGAATGGTCAACACACTAAATTAGCTAATCAAATATGTATTGCCGGAGCCATCTCAACAACTGCTGAAGCACTTACTTATGCTCGTAAACATGGATTAGATTTACAATTAATGTTACGGGTTATTAATAATGGGTCTGCTTCATCTTGGCAATCTCAGAACAATGGTCCTAAGATGGTAATCCATGATAAGGAGCCCGGATTCTTTATTAAACACTTCATTAAAGACTTGCGTTTAGCAATGAGTGAAAAAGAAAATATCGAATTACCGATATTAAGACAAGTCTTAGATGAGTATGAATCATTATTAGAAGAAGGCTACGGAGATTTTGGAACTCAAGCCATTATTGATTACTATACAAAGAATCATTCTTAATCATCCATAAAATCAACTAAGATATCATGAAGGACTAAACGCCCCTTCTCAGTTGCTTTTAGATGATTATCATCAAGAAATAAATTGTCACACTGTTGATGTTTCTCAATGACGCTTTGATAAGTATTTAAGAAATTAACCTTATGGATTGATTCAAAATAGGCTAAATCAATTCCTTGTTTTAGTCGCAGATTCATCATTATATGTTCAAATCGTTTATCAGATGAACTTAATTCAATAAGTTCATCTTTTTTTCGCTCACCTAAAATATAATCATTCATATTACGATGATTAATATAGCGATAATCGCCCTCTTTGCCTGCTGCCCCTATACCAATCCCAATAAAATCTTGATAATTCCAGTAACTTAGATTGTGATTGGATTGATATCCAGCTAAACAATAGTTACTGATTTCATAATGCTCATAACCTAAAACAGATAATTTTTGGTAGATTAACTGATACATTTGGGCCTCTAAAGCTGGATTAGCCGCTTGTATGTTTTGTCTAAAAAATTCTGAATTAGGTTCAATAGTCAACGAATAAAGCGAGATATGCTTTGGGTTTAACCTCACAATCGCATCAATATCATCACTTAACTCCTTAAGGCTTTGATTAGGTAAACCATAGATTAAGTCTAATGAATAATTACTAAGTCCTACTTGATTAAGGATTTCAATAGATTTAATAACATCCTCAAATGTATGAGTACGATCAATTCTTCTAAGCATCTCATCATGAGTACTTTGAACCCCTAAAGACACACGATTAATATGATTATCGACAAATAATTGGGCTTTCTCTACAGTTAAACTGTCTGGATTAGCTTCGATGGTGATCTCGATATTTGAATCGATTAAATGTCTAATTGAGTCAAATAATAAACTCAATTGATCGATATTAAGTGCACTAGGAGTTCCGCCCCCAATATAAATGGATGATACGGGTGTATCGATAGCTTTTAAATCTTTTCGTAATTGTATTAAGTATTTATCGACTAATTCACTATTGTAACCAACTCGAACAAAGTCACAATAACCACAAATCACATGACAAAAAGGAATATGGATATAGAGTGCCTTAGTCATACTGTCTTTGTTTAACGATTTCGGCTTTTTCTCTTATAATCGTTTCAATATCAGCACCTAACATTCTTGAAAGCGTTAGAGCTACCATCAGTAAATCGGCCAATTCATATTTCATGTCTTGATGATTGTCTTGTTTCATGGCTTCATATAATTCATTGGCTTCTTCAACAATATTAGTACATAAGTATTCAATTGTATCTGAGTCTTGCCAACCAAAGTGATGACGCATGTCATCGATTATTTCAAATAGCTTATTCATCATCCATTGATAAAACGGCCATAAACGCTTCTTGTGGAACTTCTACTGAGCCCACTTGTTTCATCCGTTTCTTTCCTTCTTTTTGTTTCTCTAACAATTTCTTCTTACGAGAGATATCGCCACCATAACATTTCGCTAAGACATTTTTTCTAAGTGCCGATAAATCACTCCGTGCCACAATTCTTCCACCAATGGCCGCTTGAATTGGTACGGAGAACTGTTGTTTTGGAATTAGTTTCTTCAGTTTTTCAACAATCGCTTTACCGCGTGGATGCGCAAAATCACGGTGAACAATGACAGATAGTGCATCGACTGGTTCCGCATTAATCAAAATATCCATTTTAACGAGTTTAGAAGTACGATAACCAATGAGTTCATAATCAAAAGAAGCATAACCTCTTGTTTGAGATTTAAGTCGATCAAAGAAGTCGTAAACAATTTCAACTAATGGTAATTCATAAGTCAAGGTCATTCGTTGATTATCAATCATTTGCATATCCAAATAGATACCACGTTTCTTTTGGGCTATATCCATGACTGCCCCTACATATTCTTGTGGGACCATAATAGAGGCTTTGACATATGGTTCTTGAATATAATCAATGAGCGTTGCATCTGGCATAAGGGTTGGGTTATCAATTTTCTTCATTTCATGATTATTGAGATAGACATGAAAAACAACCGATGGTGCTGTTGCGATTAGTTCAAGATCATATTCTCTTTCTAAGCGCTCTTGAACAACATCCATATGGAGTAATCCTAAAAAGCCACATCGAAAACCAAAACCTAATGCTTGAGAGGTTTCTGGTTCATAATGAAGCGAAGCATCATTAAGGGATAGCTTTTCCAGGGCATCTCTAAGGTCGTTGTAGCGTTTTGAATCAATGGGGTATAATCCGCAATAGACCATAGGATTAAGCTGTCTGTAGCCAGGTAATGGCTCAGGTGTCGGATTATTCTTAAGGGTTACCGTATCACCTACATGGACATCATTAATTGATTTAATAGTTGCCGCAATATAACCAACTTCACCACAGACCAACTCTTGTTTCTTTAATTCATTAGGTGTTCTAACACCCACTTCAATCACTTCATAAGAAGCTTTAGAGTTCATCAAAGTAATCGTATCCCCCACTTGAACCTTTCCTTCTTTAATACAGACCGAAAGAATAACTCCACGATATGGATCATAGACTGAATCAAAGATTAGTGCTTTTAAAGGATTATCAACATCACCACTTGGTGCTGGCACTTTCTTAACAACTTCTTCTAAGACATCGGTAATATTTAAACCACTCTTGGCTGAAATCAGAGGTGCCTCACTGGTATCTAATCCGATAATATTTTCTATTTCTTGTTTTACGACATCTGGTTGAGCAGATGGTAAATCGATTTTATTGATGACTGGAATGATTTCTAAATCATTCTCTAGTGCTAAATAAACATTAGCGAGTGTC
Organism: uncultured Erysipelothrix sp.; assembly: GCA_964345765.1. Classification (GTDB taxonomy): domain Bacteria; phylum Bacillota_I; class Bacilli_A; order Erysipelotrichales; family Erysipelotrichaceae; genus DUUI01. The sequence goes on along the minus strand of CAYFSJ010000014.1, from coordinate 27,768 downwards.
TGAGCTTCAATTCCTTGGGCTGCATCCACAACTAAAACAGCCCCTTCACAGGCAGCAAGGGAGCGTGAAACCTCATAGGTGAAGTCAACATGACCTGGTGTATCGATTAAGTGAAAGATATATTCTTGACCATCTTTTGCTTGATAGCGCATTTGAACAAAGTTTAACTTAATGGTTATTCCACGTTCTCTCTCTAAATCAAGTTGATCAAGGAGTTGATCTTTCATATTTCGTTTTTCAACCGTAAGGGTTTGTTCTAAGATTCGATCGGCCAAAGTTGACTTACCATGGTCAATATGGGCGATAATTGAAAAGTTACGTATATTCTTTTGGTTCATAAAATCCTCAGTTTAATTTTGGTAAATACTTTTGAACCATGACCGTCATTGGCATCAAAAGAATGGTGATGGCTGCTGCCACAAAGCCTTGAATTGAGTTTTGAAGTAAGGCTGGCCAAAACATAGTTGGACCCTTTAAGATGACTTCAACAATGGCATAACCTACTGATAACCAGATTGCGCCTAAGACAAATGGGACTGTCATTTTCAGATATCGATTCTTTAAATGTTTGTAACTTAAAAAAACAACAATGTACATCGTTGCCTTAACTACAAAGGTAAATGGCGCATAAATTGCCCATGGTGTGACCATATCGGCAATCGCAGGACCTAATCCTGCTCCTAAAAAGAATTCAAATCGTCCAGAAATAACGGCGAAGCTAAAGATAACGATATCTCCTAGGTTAAAATAACCATCCACTCCAATTAATGGAATTGTAATCATAATGGTTACAACTGCCACCAAAGCAGTAAATAAAGCATGTAATAATAAAACTCTAGTTTTCATCATTTAACCTCTTATTGTTAAAACTGTTGTGATAACCATTGTATAGTTGTTCTACACGTTGACGTTGTTTTCCTTCTAACTGGCATTCTAAAATTTCAATGGTGCCATTTAAGGTTGTTATTTCTAAAAGTTGTGGGCTTTGAAATAAGACAGTTGATGAAGGAATATCTATTTTTTCCCTTCCTAATTGAACTTTATTGAACTTAATGCGTTTACCATTAATAAAGTTATAACCACTTGGAACCTCAATAAGGGCTCTTAAATGATTATACACTTCTAAATTATCGCGATTAAAATCAACAAATTCGTCCTTTGAGCTAATTGTTTTAGCAAATGTAACTTGTGAGTCATCTTGTGGCTGTGCTTCTAACTTCTGATCTAAAATAGCCATTAAATCATTTGATAATAAATCTTTTGCACTCTCAATTAACTTACATTCTAAAGATGACAGCGTATCTTCTAAGTCAATTTTCACTTTACTTTGAGAATATACTGGACCTGCATCCATTTTCAGAATCGATTTCATTAATGAAATACCTGTTTCTTGTTCATTGTTGATAATGGCATGTTGCATCGGAGCACCACCTCGATATTTTGGTAGTAGTGATGCATGAACATTGATGACATTAAAGTCTAAAATTGACTGTGGTAAAAACTGACCATAGGCACAAGTAATGATGGCATCTGGATTTAATTGTTTTAATTCATCAATAAAATCCTTTATTCGAATGGGTTGAAATAAAGGACAGTCATGTTTTAGTGCACTCTCTTTAACAGGAGAGTAGACAATTTTCTTTTTACGTGACATCTTCTTGTCAGGCTGAGAGACAACACCAATGACTTCTAGTTCTTTAAAGCTTAGTAGATGTTCTAAGATCTCTTTAGCAAAGCTTGGTGTTCCCATAAATACAATTTTCTTATTCATAGCATGTGTAATTATAGCATAGAATACGCCTAATTTATTGCCACCATCGATTTGGTTTGGTATAATTTGAAAGCAATTAATAGCAAGGAGGTGCAAGATGCCAAATACTAAAACTCAAATCAAACGTGTTGGAACTGATGCTAAAAGAATGTTACGTAACAAATCTAGCAAATCAGAACTTAAATCAGCGATTAAAGCTGTTGAATTAGCAGTGAATGAAAACGATGCACAGTTAGCTCAAGAGAAATTAGTTAAAGCAGTGTCATTATTAGATGCTTCTATTTCTAAGAACTTACATCATAAAAATTATGTCGCTCGAAAAAAATCTAGATTAACTAAAGCAGTTAACTCAATCAAATAGTCTTCACTCGAAGGCTTTTTTATTCCTCAATGACTATTTCTTGTGCTAAACCACCTAAAGCTGTTTCTCTTAATTCAATCGCAATCTTTTGACCAGTATAATTCATGGTATTGACCACTTGATCAAAAGTAACTCTATTAGGTTTGGTTTTTAAAATAAGTTTGGACATCTCAACAGCATCCACAGCTCTAAGAACTGCTGCGCCATTACGTTCGATACAAGGGATAATGACATATCCTCCGACTGGATCACAGGTCAGTCCTAAATGATGTTCCATGGCAATTTCACAGGCATATTCTATTTCATCAATGGATAAGTCTTTAATGGTGGCTAGTGCGGCCGCAGCCATTACACAGCCGGCGCCCACTTCTGCCTGACATCCGCCTTGTGCACCCGATATAGAAGCATTTCGTTTAATAATATTACCAAAGACTCCAGCGACAGCTAAGGCATCGATGCATTTTTCGATGTTTATTTTTTTATCTTCCACAAGCCACATCATTAATGAGGCCATAATACCAGATGCTCCACAAGTAGGCGCTGTAACGACTTGTCCTAAAGTTGCGTTTTCTTCCATATTAGCATAAGCATAGGCTACTAATCGTTGTCGATAAGAATCGTGATCAGCTTGTTCATATAATTCTTTCGCAACTCTTGGCATGTTTAAACGACCTAGTAATTGACCTGTTGTCTTAAGTCCCTTTTTTACGGCTGAGGTCATGGCCAAAAGAATATACTCTAGATATTCTTTAATATCTGGTTCAATTTGATAAACCATTTCTTGGATGCTTATCTTATTTTCTAAACAATATTGTTTAATCTCATTAAAGTTTTTAAACGGATAAACTTCTTTTTGGAAATCAAAATCTCGGTTTAAAACCTTAATCGATCCCCCTCCTATCGAATAAACGACCCAGGCTTCTTGAGGAGTTTCATCTTGATAACCACGGATAATTAATCCACTGTCAAAATCATATGACCATTCTAATTTGAACTCGACTTCACATTCGATGGGCTCGACCACCATCTTAATCGCATGATCAGTGTAATGACCTTTGCCAGTTAAGGAGAGTGAGCCATAGAGCTCGACTAAAAAGCGATTGGTTAATGGAAATTCATCCAAATAAAGTTTCATCGCTCTTTGGACTGCGATTGTGTGGGAACTTGATGGTCCCGAACCAACTTTATATAACTCTCTTAGACTTTCCATATTTCCTCCAATAGTTAATTAACCATAATTCAAATTCAAGTTTTTTATCTACCATATATGTTTTTGATTGGCGATCAAATTGTGCACATGATTTTAGTATTTCTAAACATTCACTGCTTCTAAAATGTCGATTTAGTTTATTCATTAAGACCCAGGCATAATTGGGACTAATCTTCATCATTGAGGCAATATCATTTTGTTGATAGCCATATTTCGCTAAGACCATACTTTGATAGATCTGTCTTATTTTACCCGCAAAAATATGTATGACCCCAGACATATCAATATTCTTTAACTTCATCATTTCAATAAGCCTAAAGGTTTCTTTCATGTCTTTCTCTATTATTGCGTTGCTTAATTCAAAGATAACAATATCTGATTGATCTTCGATCAGTAAATCGACTAAATCATCACTAACTTGTCCTTGGACCAATTTAAGTTTATCAATTGCTTTATGGGCAGCATCAAGATTTGGACAATATTGTTCAATTTTATTAAGTGCTTGATTGGACAATTGTAAATCATATTTCTTATTTGCTGCGAGTAATAATTGTCGGATGCTAGCAGGTGTTACCTCTTCTAAAACAACCAGTTTGCCAGTTTCTTTTGATTTCTTGACGGCTTTTTTCTTTTTATCAAACTTAAGATTCATTAAAGTAAACAAAACACAGACATCATTTGATTGTTCCAAAATTTTATTAAAGGTCACTTCATCTTCTTTTGATAATTTTTCTTTTGACGATAAAAACAAAGCTTCTTTAACTACAATCAATTTATTTGGCTTAAAGATATCTAAGCTGATAACTTCAAAATGAACATCCAAAAGACTAAACGACTTCTGGTTGGCCTCAAACATAATTGGCTCAACATCCAGTTCTTTGGCTTTGTTTTGAATATACTGCTCTAAGGCATAACGGTCATTGGAACTAACTATTTCAATCATTCTCCTATTATATCATTTACGATTAGAAAATGGCTCTGTGTTTTAACAAACTGCCATCGATTATAAAAGATGAATTGAATATTAGCGTCTCGAGCCGTCTGAAAACTCTTTATTTTATATTTTCTTAAAGTTTCTAAGACTTCTATATGAGGATGTCCATAGACTTCTGGATCACTAGAAATGATAACAAACTGTGGATTTAGTTTATTGAGCACATAGGGATCCGTACTTGTTTTTGATCCATGATGTGCTAACTTTAAGACCGTTGGATTGACAAGTCTTTCTTGATTAACTAAGTCTCTTTCTACTGATTGAGAAATATCTCCTAAAAACAAAAAGGATTGGTCTAAAAACTTAATATCAAAGACAAGACTATTATCGTTTTCATCCAAATAATTAGAATCTATTAAATAACTAGTAACGTAATTTAAGTTTGTTTTTTTTAATTGTGACTTATCCAAAATAAGTTGTTTGACAGTAAAGTCTTTTAAAATCGAGTCAATATTACCGCTATGGTCATTATCCATATGCGTAATAATAAGTGCATCTATCGTACTAATTCCATATTGAAAAAGTGATTGTTTAAGTTGGACATAACTGGATGATTTCCCTGTGTCGATCAGATAAACTTCTTGTTGACGGGGTGAAATAAATAAGGTGGCATCGCCTTGATTAACATCTATAAAAATCATTTGGTAGCTAGGATTAAATTGATAAATAAGAACAAACAATATAAAACTAGAGAGTATTAGGGCCAATTGTTTCTTTATGGATACTTCAAACATCAAACCACTAAGCATTAATAGTGTTAAAACCCATGGCATCTTACCAACAAGATTAAATTCTAAATGAAGAAAAATGGAATCTAAAAACAGAATTAGATGATTAATATTTATGAGTGGAACAAAAGAGAGAACAATTAAAAGTCTAGTTATCACTCGAAAATAACTAAACAAAAATGTTTGAAAAAGATTGACTTGGTAGAGTGTGCTTAATTGAATTAAGACAACTAATACCATTTGTTTTAATTTGAGATATTGATTTGATTTAAATAAAAAGGGACTCAGTTTAAAGCTGAACGGAATAAGAAACGCTAAATGTCGATAGGCATAGGGATAACAGACAAGACATAAAATTGCCTCAAAGAAATTTCTTTTATGTCTATTTAGATTCAATAAAAAGAGAATTTCCTTAATGACTAAGCGCACGAAGATAAATCTTAATCCAAGCAATAAGATGAGAAGTAGGTTAAACGATACGATGATAAAGTTTATGGTTCTTTTCTCAAAATAGAAATTTAAGATCTTACGAATCTCAAAGATCATCGTAGAGATGATGAGTCCGCTAGATATAAGTAAACTAACCAATTTAGATTCAAGTTGATAATCATGATTAATAAATAATTTTGGTTCAACAAAATCTGTTATCAATTGATGAAACCGACTTTGACCAATCACTGTTATCTCTTGGATCTTTAATCCTGAATAGATGTGATTTAAGGCCATTACTTCAGATAAATGATTAGTTTCTTGTTTTTCAAACTGTCCAGATAAAACAACCATCTGATTGTTTAATAATCTCTGCTTCGTAAAGCCACTATACTGATTAAGGCCTTGCCTAAATACAGTATATTCATCTTGTTGGTGTTTAACGATAAAGGGTTTATCAAAATCAATAGACGTTACTGAAAGATTGAGACGAATAAAGAAGACAAAGATGAACAATAGACATAAAAAATACTGTTTGTTTTTCGTGCTATAGAACTGAATTAAATTAATGATTATATTTAAGATAATGAGCTTTGGATGTGACTCAATTACAATCAACCAACAGAATACTTGAAGGATTAAAGGCATATTTTATCTTTAATCTTTTCATATTTCTTAGGACCAATATTCTTTACCAACATCAAATCATCAAGTAAATAAAAAGGTCCTTGTTGTGTTCGATAATCAATGATGTTTTTAGCAGTTGACTCACCTATACCATCTAAACTCATTAAAGTCTCTATGTCAGCACTATTAATTGAGATACATGTCGTTTCTTGAACTTTTGGGACAGTAACGACCATATCATCATAAAGAGACTCATTTAGATTTAAACTGCTAACATCGGCTAATTCGCTTAATTCGATTAACCCAATAATATCTTTAACTTGAGCTTGAGGATGAATCTGTATCGTCTGTTGTTTTGCTTCCCCTTTGACTGTTACAGAGATCGTTGGTTCTTCTAGTTGAAGAGTCTGAATTTTATTAGTAGGTAATACTGTTAAGATGCATAAAAATAGAATAATGAAAGTTGAAAAAGTCATTCTATCACCACTTATAGTGAGCTATTGACCTTTATTTTCCTACAAAAAAAAGAAAAGGTAGTTTAATCTACCCCTTCTACTTAACGTCTAAGATTTCTACTTTATAAGGTTGTTCCACTCTGACTTCAACTGTATCTCCTGCAGTGTGATCTAAAATTGCGATCGCAAGTGGAGAAACGTTGGAGAGTTTCCCATTGATTGGGTCTGCTTCAACTGAACCAACAATGGTGTATTGAGCTTCACGCTTTGTATCAAGTTCTTTAAGTTTTACTTCAGAACCCAAGATAACACGTTTACTTCGTTTCTTTTCATCAATGATTTCATAGTTGGATAACATTGATTCAAGTTCACGGATACGCGCTTCAATTTTAGCCTGACGATCACGAGCCGCATCATAGTCTGCGTTTTCTGATAAGTCCCCCTGTTCTCTGGCTGCTTGAAGTTCTTCTTTTACTTCTTGTCTAATTGTATGAATTAAATAATCTAATTCTTTTTGAAGTTCAGCTAAGCCTTCCTTCGTTACGATTGTTTTATCTACCATCTTTTCACCTCTTAACTGCGTTATTATATCACATCTTTCTCATTTAGAATGCTTGAGATCTTTGTCGTTAATAAATCGATTGCGACTTTATTATGACCACCCTCAGGAATAATGATATCAGCATAACGTTTAGACGGCTCTACAAAGAGCTCGTGCATGACCCTTACAGTCTTCATGTATTGATTCACAATCGATTCGAGTGAGCGTCCACGCTCATTCACATCGCGCATTAAACGTCGAATAAAGCGGACATCAGCTGGTGTATCAACAAATATCTTAATATCTAACAAATCACGAATATTTTCATCTTCTAAACAGAATAAGCCTTCGATAATAATGACATCACTTGGTAAAACCATGATTGTTTCATCTTTACGAGTGTATTGGACAAAATCATAGATTGGTTTTTCAATGGTTTCTTGATTCTTTAGTGCTTTAACATGTTGGACTAATAAATCGATATCAAAAGCAAAAGGATGATCATAATTAACCTTAAGCCGTTCTTGTAATTCAACATCTTTTTGGTCTTTATAATAATCATCCATTTTTAGAATTTGAAAAGAGGATTCTGGGTTGATAATTTTTTGAATTTGTTTACTTATCGAAGTTTTACCAGAGGCACTTCCTCCAGCAATTCCAATGGTAACAGGTTCTTTCATTTTTTCCTCCCTCTTCTTCTTATTGATTTAAATTTAAATTAAAACGTTCAATTAATTGTAGATGCTCTTCATAGGTTTCAGCAAAGAAAGTCCTTCCTGCTTCTTCAATGCCATGAACATCGGATACAAAATAATAATAATTTGATTCAATTGGATTTAAAACACTCATTAAGGAATTATGGTTAGGATTTGAAATTGGTCCAACCGGTAAGCCTAAATTTGTATACGTGTTATATGGTGATTCTATTTGAGTATTGGTCTCACAATCTTCCCAACTATCAAAATCATATAAAGCATAACAAACACTGGCTGATGCACCCAATGGCATATCAATAGCCATTCGATTAAAGAACACCGAAGCCACTAATTGTTGGTCCTCAGGAAAACGAGCTTCATGATGAACCAGTGACGCTAGTTTAAAGACTTCATGTGTGGTTAATGGACTTTGTTCAAAACGTGCTTTATTGGCTTGATAAAACTTTTCAGTTGGATCAAGGAGTGTTTTAGTAATGTCTTCTAAAGTCGCATCTTGATAAAACTCATAAGTATTAGGACTGAGATATCCTTCAAGATAAACGCGAGTTTGTTCATTGATAATATCTGGAGTTAGTACTTCATAACTATCAATCAAGGTTTGAAGATACTCAACATCATTCCACTTAGCTAAGATATCATTAGCACTTAATCCAGTATTATTAGCGATAACTTGCGCATAATCTCTAGCCCATTGTCCATCAATAAATTGCATGCGATAAGTATGAACAATGATATTATCTGAATTGGTAATGACACTAAATATTTCTTGAGGTGTCATGGATGGGCTAATTTCAAAGCTTCCTGATTTAACCGTATCAAAGTCCTCTTGAGAAATAAGGTATTTCGAAATAAAAGCATGACGAACAAAGCCTTCTGCTTCTAGTTTTTTAGTCACAGAATCGATTGAACTTCCTTCAGGGACTTCAAATTCAATCATCGTTGGATCATCACTAACTGGTTTTGTATTTGAGTCATAATAATAATAACCTGCCCCAACACCAATTAAGATAAGCAGAATAAATAGCAATAATAGTTTTTTTAACATTCAATAATCCTAGTGATGATGGTCGTGATCGTGATCATGATCATGTTCTTCTTCATCCGTGCTCATAAAGGTTTCAAACACTTCCGTAATCATATCCCACTCTTTATCATCTTCAATTGGTAGAAGTTCACCGTCATCGGTGTATGAAGAAGCAAAGACTTCTCCATCTTCATTTTCTGGATTAAAGTAAAGTACATATTGTTTGTTTGTATCTTCTGAATCAAATGTAAACAATACTTCCATTTCAATTTCTTGATTATTTTCATCAATAACGATGATTTTCTCTTGGTTCATAAGGCACCTTTCTTTTGATCTAAGTATCGCTGTAAAATATTTACGGCAGCAACTTGATCAATCACTTTCTTTCTTTTTTTACTTTTTACTTCTAACTTACTTAAGGTCTTTAGAGATGAGACAGTACTTAAACGCTCATCCATAAGAATGACAGGGATTTTTAAAGATTCTTCTAAAAGATCTTTAAAATCAATTGAAATTTGAGCTCTTGGACCCAAATCATTATTCATCATCTTTGGTAAGCCCAAGATAAAAAGTTCAATATTATGTTCTTGAACTAAATCATCCAGTGGCTCCAATAATTGGAATGGGTCTTCATTGGTATAATGCAGTGTCGTGACTGGATGGGCAAACAATCCCAATCCATCACTAATCGCAACACCACATGTTTTTGAACCTAAGTCTAACCCAGCAACAATTGGTTTAGTCATTACTTATATAAGCACGAACCAATTCTTCAATGATTTCAAAGCGTTCCAATTGTTGAATATTACTACGAGCTCCTTTGTGAGAAGAAATATAGGCAGGATCATTGGTGATTAAATAACCAGCTAATTGATTGACTGCATTATACCCTCTTTCTTCCAATGCGTTACAAACATCCGTTAAAACACGTTGAATATTTTCTTGTTTTAATGATTCTGTTGAATACGCCATGGTTTGAGTTACATCTAATTTATCCATCTCATCACCTCTTGATTTTAAGTTTAACTTAATTATAGAACTTTTTAAAGTGAAGAATCCACTTTTTGTCGTACAAATGATAAAGAGTCACCAATTTTCTCAAAATCTTTCGCTCCAGCTTGAGCAAAATCAGGTTTTCCTCCCCCATTGCCACCCGCAATTTGAGCAGCTTCTTTAACTATTTGACCTGCTTTTAATCCTTTTTCAATCATTGCTTTAGGAACATAACAAGCCATATTTAATTTTTCATCGGATTTAAAGACACCAAAGATTAATGTCTCAGGAGATTTTACTTTTAAGGTATCCATGAATTCTTTCACTAGTTTTGAATCCAACTCTTCAACAAAAACTAAACGATTATTCTCTATTTGAGTTAATAAAGAATTAGCTTTTTCATTTAACAAGGTTTGATTTAAACTAGATAATTCTTCATTTAACTGTTCAATCGTTGTATGCAATGAATCAACTTTATCCTTGATCTTGCTTGTTTGATTCACACCTAATGATTCTGCTGTCTCATTTAATAGATGCTCTTTCTTTAAATAGTAATCACGAGCACCCGCAGAAGTTCTAGTTGTAATACGTCGAATCCCCGAACCAATACTTTCTTCATGTTCTATCACAAATAAACCTAATTCATTAATATTAGAGACATGGGTTCCACCACAGAGCTCTTTAGAAAAATCACCCACTGTAACAACTCTGACTAAATCACCATATTTATCTTCAAATAAACCTATTGCCCCTTGTGCTTTGGCTTCAGGAAGACTCATATGTTCAACCGTTACAGGATTAGATTCAATAATCCATTGATTCACTTTGTCCATCACTAATTGTTGTTGGGCAGGTGTTACTTTTTCAAAATGTGTGAAGTCAAAACGAGCATAATCTTGATCCACATAAGAACCTGCTTGAGCAATATGATCACCTAACACATCAATTAAGGCTTGTTGTAACAGATGAACGGAAGTGTGGTTTCTTTGAATGAGTAAACGACGCTCACGATCAACTTGAGCTCTGACTTCATCGCCTACTTTAAGTGCGCCTTTATTGATCGAAACTTTATGTAAATGTTGTTTATGAGGCGCTTTAATGACATCAGTGACTTCTGCTTTCATGTTTTGATTCTCTAAGGTTCCCGTATCCCCTACTTGACCACCACTAAGAGCATAAAATGGGGATTGATCCAAAGCCACATACCCTTCACTGGTTAGTTCTTGAACTTGTTGTCCATCCACAAATAAAGCAAGAACTTTGGATGATGAACTTAAAGTTTCATAACCTAAAAAGGTATAGTCATCGACATAATTCATTAAATCTTCATTTTGACTTGAGAAAGATTCAACACTTTGATGAGAACCACGAGACAGTTCTTTTTGTTGGTTCATATGTTTGATATAGCCTTCTTCATCCACTTTTAAACCTTTTTCTTGAGCAATTTCAAGGGTTAGTTCATAAGGGAATCCATAGGTGTCATAAAGTTTAAACACATCTGCACCTGCTAAGGTATTGTTTTGAACATTATCGATCAAATTCGCTAATAGTTTTTCACCATCATTAAGTGTTTGTTGGAAACGTTCTTCTTCTTGTTTAACAAGTTTTTCAATCAGTTCAACCTTACTTGGTAAGTAGTCATAGAAGTCTTTCATAATATCAGAAACCACTTCAACAAGTTGATACATAAATGGTCCATTGATATTCAATTGTTTACCATAACGGATGGCTCGACGAATAATACGTCTTAAAACATAACCTCTTCCTTCATTAGAGAAGAGTGCCCCATCTGCTAAGGCAAAGGTAACAGTTCGAATATGATCGGCAATAACACGATAAGCTATTTTATTGTCTTGGTACTTAACATTAGTAAATGTTTGAGTCTTTTCAATAATTGGTAAAAACAAATCTGTGTCAAAGTTAGTTTCGCCACCTTGGACAATATTAACTAAACGTTCAAATCCCATCCCGGTATCAATATTTTTTTGAGGGAGTTCCTTATATTCACTACGAGGAATTCCATCAACAGCATTAAATTGTGAGAAGACAATGTTCCAAACTTCAACATAACGATCATTTTCTTCATCATTATAAAATAAATCTATCCCTTTATTTTCAGAATCAAATTGTTCTCCACGATCAAAGAAGATTTCAGAGTTTGGACCACAAGGACCCTCTCCAATTTGCCAGAAGTTGCCTTCTTGTTTGGAAATCTTTTCGGCTGGAATGCCAATATGGTTATGCCATAAATCATAAGCTTCATGATCATCTGGATGGACTGAATAATAAAGTTTATCTTTATCAAGATTCATCCAGTTTTCACCGGTTAAAAATTCATACGCAAATTCAATGGCTTCTTTTTTAAAGTAATCACCAATACTAAAGTTCCCTAACATTTCAAAGAATGTATGGTGTCGTGCTGTTTTACCAACATTCTCAATATCATTCGAACGAATCGCTTTTTGGACATTCGCAATCCGATTATTCTCTGGTGTAATGGTGCCATCAAAATACTTTTTGAGTGCTGCCACCCCTGAGTTAATCCAAAGTAAAGTTGGATCATCATTTGGAATCAAGGAATGCCCTTGTTCAATCATATGATTTTTTGATTTGAAAAATTCTAAGAATTTCTCTCTAATTTGACTACTACTTAAATGATTCATTGTAAATCTCCCTCTAATATAAAATAAAAAAACCATCCCAACTAGGAACGATTTTCACCGCGGTACCATCCTTATTCACACACTGTGTGCACCTTTTTAAGTTAACGCCTTAATACGGAAGTGATTAGCTTCAGATTGACGGAGCGTTCATAGAAATTAATCAAGATTTTCACCAACCATCTTGTCTCTGAAATTAAAGCCTCTATTACTACATCGTCATTAGAAGTTTATCACAATCGCTTGGTTCTTTCAACGAGTTTTGTTTTGATCTGCTGTGAATGATCATAATTTGAGGCATACTCAAAAATACTTGGAGTTCCAATTAAAATCAAACTATTACGAGCACGAGTAATGGCAGTATAAAATAAGCGTTTATTCAACATAAAACGATGGCGTGGACTACCAATAAAAATAACAATTGGGTATTCAGAGCCCTGTGATTTATGAACAGACATACAGTATGCATGCTTTAGATTAATCATTGATTCTCGATCATATTCAACGATGGTTCCTTCAAAATCAACAATCAGATGCTCCTTGTTATCATCCGATTCTTCTTTATAGACAATTTCTACCAAAGTTCCAATATCTCCGTTAAACACAAAATCATCAGGTTGATTTTTAAGTTGTAGAAGCTTATCACCTTCTCTAAAGGTCATATAACTAAATTTCAGTTCTCGCTTATGGGGAGCTGGTTGATTAAAGGTCTTCTGGAGAAGTAAGTTCATTTCATCAATTCCTTCTGCTCCATCATATTTTGAGGCCAAAACTTGGACATCATCAATACTATAGCCACGCTCAAGAGCGGTGGAGACTATTTGAACTAAGGCATTCTTTAAGTTTTGTATCGATGGGTATAACATCACATCCTCTTTACAAAGTGTCTGATCAAATTGACCTTGATTAATACTTTGGGCTAAATCAATGATTCGTGATCCTTCATTTTGACGATAGTTAACATTTAAAACAGATACTTTGAATAGATCGGATTCAATGACATCACGAATAAGAAAGCCTGGACCAACTGAAGGAAGTTGATCTTTATCCCCAATAAAGAGAATCTTTCGAACACGTGGGGTTGCTAGTGCTAAAGCAGACATAACATAATTATCGACCATTGAAAACTCATCAATAATTAAAACGTCAGCTAAAACTGGATTTGATTCGTTTCTAGCAAACTTATTGGTTTCTAAATTCCATTCTAATAGTGAATGAATGGTGGTAACATCCACTTCAACCATCTCTTTTAAGCGTTTGGCTGCCCTTCCTGTTGGGGCACAAATAGCAAGATGATAGTGAGGATAAATCTCTCTAAATAAAGAAATAATGGCATGAATAATGGTTGTTTTACCTGTCCCTGGACCTCCTGTTATCAGTGATTTGTCATAATTAAAGAAGTTTAAGATAGCCTCAACTTGTGATTGGTCAAAAACGATATGATTCTTTTGTTCATATAACTGTATCAATTCATTTAAATTTTCAGGAAGTTGGCCAACCGAGGTTCGTGGCATCTCAACAAAATAATTGGCACAAATGACCTCTGCTTGATATTGACTCTTATGATAGATATCTTGTTCTTCTAGGACTAATCGTCCATCTTCTAGTGTTTTTTGTAACTGAGGTTCAAAATGAGTTTCATCAACATGATACTTTCGATACCGCTCAATAAGTCGATCTAAGTTTGAATAAGTTGATCCCATTGATAAACAATCGGCTAAAACTTCATAGACTAAAATGGCTTGAATTCTTAGAGGGTCATCTAAACTAAAACCTAGACTTCTGGCTAATTTATCACAGGTACTAAAGCCAATCCCATCGACTTCATCGATCATTCGATATGGATTCTCTTTTAGTTTATCGATGGCTTCTTTTCCATAGGTTGATTCAATTTTTAGCGATTGACGCATGGTAATTCCATGTTGAGTTAAAAAGTTGATTTGTTTTTCCAGTTCAACTTGAGTCGTTAATTGTTGGACTAAAGTCTTTCTGTTTTCAAATGATAAAAAGCCATCATCAAAGACAAAGTCAGGATCATTTTGTACGTTAATCAAAAAATCCTCACCATAGTAATCGATAATGCGCTCTGCTTTTATTTTTCCAATCCCAGCAAAAAGAGGCCCACTTAAATATTTAATTAAACTTTCTTTGGTATTGGCTATTAATCGTTGATAGTTTTGAATTTGAAACTGAAGTCCATATTTATAGTGTTGGGTGTATTGTCCTTCTAAAATATACAATTGATCAATCTCTAGTTCTGGTACATAACCAACCGCAACCAGACTCTTTTCGGTCTTGTCATTCATTTTAACAAGATAGACACTATAAAAATTATCACTCGAATATATTTTTCGTTTAATTAAGACTTCAATGGAATCGATCATGACACTAAAAACATCACTAAAACAGATAATCCATTATAAAGTGCATGGATTAAGATAGGATAAATGAGCTTCTCTGTTTTGATATAAGAAATCCCTAAAACAAATCCAAGTGGGACATAGACAATTAGAAAGTATAAATCTTCAAGGTTACCAGTTTGAAAAGCCGTAGAAACATGGATAAATCCAAATAAAATACTGGAGAGGATGAGTGTGACTGCCTTATTTTTAAAAGAAATCATGCCATAACGAAAGACCACTTCTTCGACAATTGGCGCAAAAACAATGGTCATAATGGCGATGAGCAGCGCATTACTGCCAAACATATCGATTAAGACGGATTGATTATCCGATGTTTGAGCATCACTTAATAGATTCACTAAAAGACTCGTAAAAATACTGGTTGCGTAGAGGATTGCTAAATATTTTAAGCTGGTAACAATCCAGTTTTTGATGCTTTTTTCTCGGATAAAATCAGTAATAATTTTCTTATAGGAAAATAACAACATCACAATTGTTAAAACTACATAGGTCATGAAGTTACTTAAGAGCATTTCATGGGATGTTATTTTTGGTCCTTTCATAACAAATGAAGCGATTAACCTAAAGATAATGCCAGTTAGAAAGATATAACTTAAGATGATGGCAATTCTTTTTTTAGTACTGGGTTGTAGCATGGCGTTCTTCTACCCTTTCTTGAATGGTTTTATTTTGGCATAAAATCTGATCGATTCTTCCTCCACCAATGACAATGCCATCTTGATCATAGAAGACTGCTTCTTGACCTGGAGTAACGGCAATGACGGAGGGGTCCATTTTAACTAATAATCGATCCTCTTCTAAAAATTCAATAGTGACTGGATTGTCTTTTTGACGATATCTGAATTTGGCGAAACAGGCTTTTTCTTGTTTGTCTTCAAACCAGTTAAGGCGATTAACGATACAAGCGTCAGATTTTAGCCACTCACTCTCTTGTCCTTTGGTGACATATAAGGTATTTGTTGTCATATCCTTATGACAGACAAAATAAGGACCTACAGAGCTTGAGATATCAAGACCATGTCGTTGGCCTAGGGTATAGTACATAACCCCTTGATGCTCCCCTACTTTTTTGAGCGTTTCAATTTGAATGATATCTCCTTTGGTTTTTTCTAAATAATTACTTAGGAATAATCTAAAATGTCTTTCGCCAATAAAACAAATGCCGGTGCTATCTTTTTTAGTGGCCACAGGTAAATCTAATTTTGAGGCGATATCTCGTATTTCACTTTTCTCTAAATCTTGAAGTGGGAAAATTGTGTGTTGGATTGCTTCTAAACTGACTTGGTCTAAAAAGTACGATTGATCCTTACGTTGGTCTTGTGCTTTAGCAAGTCTTTTGATGCCATTTTTTTCGACGATTCTGGCATAATGCCCAGTCGCAAACAAATCAAAACCTTCTTTTTGAGCATATTGATAAAAAGCGTCAAACTTAATATGACGATTACATAGAATATCTGGATTTGGGGTATTACCCGCCTTAGTTTCTTCTAAGAATACAGAAAAAACATCGTTCCAATATTCTTCGATAAAATCGATTCTTTCGAGTTTTAAACCTAAGTGATTGGCTACGGCTAAGGCATCTTTATAGTCAAGTTCTTGTGAACATTGTTCTTCAAATAAGGTTGGGTTACCTAAGGTATCGTTATTGGCGGCTGAGTCCCAGTTACGCATAAAACCACAAGTGACGTCATATCCTTGTTCTTTCAGTAAATAGGCTGCGACGGCTGAGTCGACGCCACCGGATAAACCAATAAAAATTTTCATGGGGTCTCCCTTCTAAATACAAAAGCTGTGAAATCACAGCTCTGAGACTAATCTTAATGGTGCTCGTCTATTGGATGGGATGAAAGCTCCAATTTCTTCTTCATCATATCCAACTAAGAATGTTTTCTCATTTAAGACGATTGGTCTTTTTAGAACTGATGGATTTTCTTGGATAAACTCCACTAGCTCATTCATGGTCATATCTTCAACATCAATCTGATTTTCTTGAATGACTTTTGACCGTTTAGAAATAATATCTTCGGTTCCATTTTCACTACGCATCAAGAGATGTTTAATTTCACTTTCATTTAGAGCGGTATGAAAGATGTTTTTCTCAATGAATCTTAGTTCATGATCTTTTAACCAATTCTTGACTTTTCGACAAGACGCACACCCCGGAGAGGTATAGACAACTATCATTTAAACATCCTCCTAGAATCTAATTATACTTTGAATACTTAATTATTTAAAGAGCTTTTTTAGTTTATTTACAATTATTAATAAATCTGATACAATTTTCATAATTTCTAAGATGAAAGAATAGTAAATTTTAGACTTCATGACAGAGAGATGCTGGTTGGTGAAAAGCATTGTTGGCTAAAATCGAATGGACTTTCTGAGAAAATTTGGGTCATGCCAATATCCATGTTAAGTAAAAAAGTAAGGTGGCACCACGCACATGCGTCCTTGGGGTCACCTTTTTCTGTTTATAGGGAGGTAGAAATGAAAAAAAGAATGTTATCTGGGATAAAACCCAGTGGTCAACTTCACTTAGGGAATTATATTGGAGCATTAAGAAACTTTGTGAAGTATCAAGATGAATATGAGATGGTTGTCTTTATTGCGAATTTACACACGATTACCATCCATCAAGATCCTAAAGAACTTCAAAAAAATTTAAGAGATGGGGCTGCCCTGTATCTAGCTTGTGGTTTAGATCCTAACAAAGCAACAATCTTCTTACAGTCTGATGTATTAGAACATGCACAATTAGGGTATATATTACAATGTAATACATTTTTGGGTGAACTAAATCGGATGACTCAATATAAGGATAAAGTAGCTAAGGGTGAGACTAATTTAAGTGTCGGTCTGTATACTTATCCTGATTTAATGGCGTCAGATATTTTAGTTCAAGATGCTGACTTTGTTCCTGTTGGGATTGACCAAAAACAACATGTTGAATTAACAAGAGATTTAGCACAACGCATGAATCATAAGTTTGAGAAAGAGTTATTTAAAATACCTGAACCATTAATTGAGAAAGTAGGTTCTAAGATTTATGCCCTTCAAAATGTTGAGAATAAGATGAGTAAATCGGATAAAACTGAAAAAGATGTTATTTATCTTTTAGATTCTCAGAAGGTTGCCACCAAAAAGATTATGAGTGCTAAGACAGATTCTTTAAATCAAATTAAATATGATCCGATTAATCAACCTGGTATCTCCAATTTATTAACGATTGCGGCAAGCTTACAATACAAAGAAGTGAGTGAGATTGTTGAGCATTGTAAAGAGATGCAATATGGGACATTTAAGAAATATGTGGCTGAAATTGTGGTTGAGACATTGACTGAAATTCAGAGTAAATATCAAGAGATCTTGGATTCAAATATTCTTGAAGAAGTGCTAACTCAAGGGGCAATTAAAGCTAGAGAGACGGCAAATAAAAAATTGAAGTTAGTCCAAGAAACAATGGGATTAGAAATACTATAGGAGGATAAAAAAATGATCGAATTACAAAACTTAACAAAGCATTATGGTGAAAAAGTGGCGGTCAATGATATTAGTATTACTTTCCCTTCTGGAAAGATTATTGGTTTCATTGGTCCTAATGGTGCGGGTAAGACGACTACATTAAAGATGATGTGTGGGATTACTAAACCAACCAGTGGTAGTGTAAAACTCAATAATATTGATATTGGTGAAGAACCGCTTAGAGCTAAAGAAGAATTTGGTTTTGTGTTTGATTCCCCTGATGCCTTTCTTCAATTGACTGGTTTAGAGTATATCAACTTTATTTGTACCATCTATAAGGTAGATCCACAGCTGAAAAACCAAAAGATTATTGAACTTAGTGACCTCTTTGAAATGTCTGATGTACTCAATGATAAGATTGAGACTTATTCCCATGGGATGAGACAAAAGATTATGATCATTGCGGTATTGATGCATAACCCAAATATTTGGTTATTGGATGAACCTCTAACGGGTTTAGATCCTAAATCATCGTTTAAATTAAAAGAGTTGATGAGAGATCATGCCGATATGGGTAATACGGTTTTATTTTCGACCCATGTCTTGGAAGTGGCTGAGAAATTATGTGATGAGATTGCCATTATTGATCATGGTGTGATTAAGTATCAAGGGACTTTAGAACATCTTAAATCAATGTATCCTGAAAAATCATTAGAAGATATTTTCTTGGAAGTGACACGATGAGTAATACGCTAGCATTAACGAAGGTTATTTTAAAGAGTTCCTTATCTGGCTTTTCGGCGACTAAGAATAAAGCATTGAATCTGCTAATTTATGCGGTGGCTATTTTATTTGGGATAGTTCCTATGGTCATTATTTTATCTTTTCTATTTAAAGATATGATGGTCTCAATGGTGAGCATTAATCAGGAAGCCTTGTTGATTAATTTTATCTTGGCAATGATTACGATTGTGATTCTGATATTTTCAATGCTTCATGTTCCATCGGTTTATTACTTTTCTAATGATACAGAGTTTTTCTTAACCTTGCCAGTAAAACCCTACGAGATTTTATTGAGTAAATTAATTGTTGTGACCTTGTTTGAGTATGCTTTTGTGGCTTTGATTTATGTCCCATTTATGATTATCTATGTGACGACTTCTAATGCCATGATGAGTATTCCTTTTGCGATTATAGTCGGCTTAATACTGCCTTTATTTCCCGTTTTAATTTCAAGTTTAATAATTATCTTATTAATGAATTTTGTTCCGTTTTTTAGAAACAAAAATGTCTTAAATATGATTATTGGTCTAATTTCTATCAGTTTAGCACTTGGTATTAATATTGGTATTCAAGGGTCTATAATGGATCAACAAGTGTTGATTGATTTAATCCAACAAGGTAATAACAGTTTAGGCGTTATTTATAGTGTTCTACCCAATGTTTTATTTGGTGGACAGGCCATTGCTAATCAAAGTGTTGTGAGTTTAGTGATTTACATACTAATTAATCTTGTGGCTTTGGCTCTTTACTTGTTTTTTGCTCAACAATTTTATCTTAATGGCGCAACTTCAATTAATGATTCTGCTAAGAATAAAAAGCGTTTTAATCAAGAACAATTGACTAATACTAAGTCTGGTTCAATTGTTAAGGAATTCTTTATGCGTGATGTTAAGTCTCTGTTTAGAATACCTCCTTATTTCTTGAACATTGTTTTGCCTACTTTGATTATGCCGGTCTTGATTATCGTTTTACCGATGTTATCTTCAAATAGCCAAGACTTTTCACTTTCTGATTTGACCCCTTTTATTAATGATTTCTTATCTAGTGCTGAGTCAATTCTGTATATTGGTGTCTTGGGTGGTGTATTACTTGGATTATTTACGAGTATGACTAATACCTTAAGTGTGACCATTATTTCTAGAGATGCGAAAGTACTCGATCATATCAAAACTTATCCGATTGGTTATTTTAAAATGATCCTTGGTAAATTAATGGTTAGTTGGAGTATTAGTTTTCTGACAATCCTTTTATTTTTATTTACGATTAATTATGTAATAACACTTCCTCTAATATTAAATATCATTGTTTTGGTGGTTGGTTTATTAGTGACTTTGTTTAGTTCATTGCTGTTTGGTTTAATTGATTTATATCGTCCTAATCTTAAATGGACTAATGAAGTTCAAGTCGTAAAACAAGGGGTTAATGTGTTTGTGTCTACTTTTGGTTCAATGATTATTATTGGAATCTTTATTGGAATTGGACTATTCTTAATGGATTATAAGATTGCCTTTTCTGTAGGTGCGATTGTGATGTTAGTTCTTGGGATTAGTATCTTTGTTTATTATCTAAAAAATCATGTCGATGACATGATTCTAAAGATTGAAGTTTAATTTTTTAACTTTTTCCCATGGGTAATCAGCATATCCGAAGTGTCCAAAATTGGATGTCTGTTGATAGATTGGTCTTAGTAAATCGAGTTCTTCGATAATGTTATAGACTGAGAAGTCAAAGTTTTGGTTGACAATTTCTAAGAGTTCTTCGTTACTATACTGAGAGGTTTGATAACCGTTAACATAAAGGGATTGTGGTGTTTGTTTACCAATAGCGTAAGAGAGTTGAATTTCACAGCGTTTGGCTAGTCCATTGGCGACAATGCTTTTGGCTACGTAGCGAGCATAATAAGCGGCTGAGCGGTCAACTTTACTTGGATCTTTGGATGAGAAACAACCTCCTCCAATGCGTCCCATACCACCGTAAGTATCAACAATGATTTTACGTCCGGTTGTTCCACTATCTCCGTATGGTCCACCAATCACAAATTGTCCACTTGGATTAATTGTATAAGTTGTTTGATCTGTAATGAATTTTGGGTCGACAACTTTTTTTATGACTTCATTAATCATTGTTTCTTCAATTTCTTGATGAGTGATGCCAGCTTCATGTTGGGTTGAAATGACAATATTAGTAATATATTGTGGTTGATTATGATCATCGTATAAAACTGATACTTGTGTTTTACCATCAGGTTTAATCCAACTAATTTCTTTTCGTAATTCTTTTAAGCGTGAAGATAATTGATGGGCTAATTGAATGGTGAGTGGCATGTACTCTGGTGTTTCGTCAGTGGCGAAACCAAACATAATCCCTTGGTCCCCTGCTGAGATAACATTGGAGGCAACAGCTTGATAGATATCTTCAGATTGGCCTGAGACTTTGATTAAAAATTCAAAAGGTTCAGTATAGCCAATTTCGTCTAAGACAGCTCTGGCGATTGTTTCATAGTCGATTTGAGCTTTGGTGTTGGCTTCTCCATAGATTAAGACGAAGTTATCTTTGATAGTGGCTTCGACGGCCATTTTAGAGTATTTATCTTGTCTGATGGCTTCATCGAGGATGGCGTCACTTATTTGGTCACAGACCTTATCTGGGTGACCGTCGGTCACACTTTCTGATGTAAATACGAACATGTTTCTTTCCTTCTTTCCATAAAAAAATCAGCAACCGATAAGACTGCTGATTGAAATTTCAGATTGCTTATCGATGTTAGCTGGACCACCCGGCTTAACGGGTTGGTATGAGGTCAATGAGCTAACTCTCTACCTCAACTCTTAATAACAAACAAAATTATAACGGCTAAGATTTATTTGTCAAGATTCTTGTTCATTTGACTTTGTTCAAATTCTTCTAAATTTAACCCTTCGTGTTCATCTTTAAACTCTTGTTCAGCGTATTGACGATATTTGTCCATTTTGCGTCTGAACAGTTCACCATTGCTTGGTGGTGTAAAGGTGATGGCGTTGGCGCCTGCTTCAATTGCGGCCATAATTGTTTCATCAGTAGGTCCACCAGTTGCTAGAATTGGAACATCTGGGAATTGTTCACGAATTCTAGAGATAATTCTTGGAGTGTTTTTCCCACCACTAACATTGATGATGTCGGCTCCTGCTTCTAGTCTTGCCTCTATATCAGCATATTCGCTGACGACGGTAGTTATAATTGGACAGTCGACTGATTGATTGACTAAAGCTAGGGTTGCTGCTGGTGCTGGATCGTTAAGGACGACGGCTGCAGCTCCGAATGCTTCGGCTAATATTGAAATTTGACTGGAGCGTGGACCTTTGGTCGTGCCCCCTCCCACACCAGCAAAAACTGGCATGGTGGTGACTTCGATAATGCTTTTAATAATAGCTGGGCTTGGTGTAAAGGGATAAACGGCTAAGACCGCGTCCGCATTGTTATTTAAGATGATGGCGATATCGGTGGTGAAGACGGCTGATTTAATTCGTCTACCATGGACAATAATGCCGCTGGCTTTTGAGATAATTTTTGGGACATGGATAATGTCGGTTCTTAATTCAGTGATGATATTAGGAATCTTTTTAGTCATTATTTTATCTTGTGTCGGACAAAGTTTCCAACGACCCTTTCTGTTTTAGTTACGTTAATAAAGGCTTTTTCGTCTATGGACATAACGATTCTGACGACTTCTTCGACTTCGAAAGAATTGACGACCATAAACATCATTGTTTTTGGTGATTTGGTGAAGGCTCCTTCTCCCCATAGTTTGGTGATACCTCTATTAAAGCGTTTAAATAAGGCTTCGGCGACGTCATCTTCTGAGTCGGTAATAATATAGAGTCCTTTAAGTTTATTTCGCGAGTCCATATTATTGATGATCATTGTGGCGACAAATTGAAAGATCATGGAGTAGAGGGATGCTTCCCATCCAAAGAGTAAGCCTGCGATAAATAAGAGTGTCCAGTTACTGAACATCACATAATCCCAGATTGGAAAATCAGGTTTTGTGTTTTGGAAATAAATGGCGATATAGTCTGTTCCTCCTGAACAGGCGTGTGCTTTTAGGGCTAAGATGGAGGAGATGCCTGAGAGCGTCCCACCAAATAAGACGAGTAAGATACGGTCATCGACTAACATAAAGTCTGGGACAACTAAACTGGAGAGAGAGACTAGAGTAAATTGAATGACGGTTAACATGGCGAATCGTTTTCCGATTAAGCGGATAACCAGTAAGGTTAAGAGTATTTGTAGGACAAAGTAGATGAATAGATATGGGATATTGAAGTTGAGATAACTTCCTAGAATATCGCTGATTAACTTAGAGATGCCTAAAAAACCTGCTGGAAATAGGTTTGCTGGATTAACAAAGCCGTGGATGGCGATGGAGGATAATACAGCGGAGAGGATTACTAAGATAATTGATTTGAATAACGCTTGTTGATTTTGTTGCATTGTTTCTCCTTATGAAAAAAAGAGTAGTTTGACTACCCTTCTATTCTAACTTTTATAGACAATCGAAACAAGAACCATCTGGACAATTTGCGCAGTCATGTTCTGGTATATCGTCCCATTGGTTTTCTTTAGCGAATTGTGCTTCGTAGGCTAAGGTGTCCATGGCGATACAATCGATGGCGACTTTAGCTCCGTAGGCCATCTCTTTCACTTCGATTACCGTTCTAGCTGGGTAAGGTTGAGAGAAATATGTGGCGTAAATTTGATCGAATTCTTCGATTTTCTTGTGATCATGGATATAAATAGTTGTCTTGACAATGTGTCGTAATTCTAAATCAATTTCTGATAAGAGTGCTAATATATTTCGGATAACTTGCATGGATTGTTCTGCGACGCTTTCACCCACGACATGGTTATCTTGATCAATTGGTAATTGTCCAGAGACAAACACAAAATCACCTAGTTTTAACGCTGGACTAAATGGACCGTGTCCAACTGGCGCATCGTTTGATGTGATTGATTTTGAGATCATGTCTTTCCTCCTTTACAATATGTGTCATTATACTAAACTGTTGATTAATTTTAAACTAAAGTGACTATTGATGTCTTCTAAGCCAGTCAGCTCCTTTTTGAGTTTCGACTAAGGATAAATCTTGATAATTGAGCTGTCTTTTGACTTCATAGACAACCACAGCAACACTATTGGCTAAGTTTAGTGAGCGCGCTTCTTTGACCATGGGTAGTCTCATACAACTCTCTAGGTGAGAGCTTAATATTTCCAAGGGAATGCCTGTACTTTCTTTACCAAAGACTAAATAGATGTTTTTACTTTTGGTTGGATATTTGAAGTCACTGTGACTCTTTTCTCCATATCTTGTGACAAAGTAGAGATCACCTTCGGCATTTTCTAAGAATTCTTGCCAATCGGTGTGGATGGTTAAATCTAATTGGTCGATATAGTCTAATCCTGAGCGTTTGACGCGCTTTTCATCGTAGACAAAACCTAAGGGTTCAATCAGATGAAGATGGGCGCCTGTGGCCATGGCTGTGCGCATGATATTACCTGTATTTTGTGGTATCTCAGGTTCATATAAGACGATGTGAACTTGACTAGCATTTTTATTACTGTTAAATAAACTTAATAAAGTGAGTAGAATCACTATGATTATTATTGTGAATAGGATTCGAAAGACTAATTGGGTAAAGAATGGTAATGGGACCATTTGAATAAGTCGATCGGTGGCTGGGTTTAATAACCATAGATCGTTTCTAAAGAAAACATGATGGAAATTGGTCCAAAAACCTGAGAAATCAATGAGTGCGTAGAGTCCTAATGCGCCTAAGACTAAGCCAAAAATCATAAAGCTGTGTCGAAAGGATTGTTTGAAGGTAAATTGAAACTCGTTTCGATTAAGTTTTATAAAGTAGTAGATACTTAAAGCGATAAAGACAACTAGAGAAATAATGAAGAACGACTGGGCTGCTAAATACAGATTTTTAACATCGACCATATGGTCTATTTCTCTTTGGTTGAACATGGGTTCGCCTGATTCTAATTGATAATCTAAATCATCACGATGATCGACGATATAGTCTAAAAGGACTCCTGTGGCGGTGTCGAGTTCACTTTCACTAATGCCAATTGTTTGGGCTGTCTCTAATTTAGTGTATTGTGTATGATAAAAAGAGCGGTTAAAACTATGGAAAAAGATGGAGCCTAAAATAATAACGAAGAATAAACTGGTGCACCAAATCCAGTTGATCTTTTTACTGCGTAAGATATTCAACATATTTGATAATCTCTTTGAGTGCTTTGGCTCTGTGGGATACTTTTGATTTATAGTCTAAATCTTGGGCAAAGGTCTTATCGGAATATTCTGGAATAAAGATTGGGTCATAACCGAAGGTCCCTGCCCCTCTTTGTTCTTGGGCGACGGTCCCATAGACCACTTGTTGGGTGACAAACTCATTTTGTTTATAGAGAATGGCCATGGCCGCAACAAACATTGCTTTTCGATTGGTGACATTTTTCATTAATTTTAGTATTTCTTGATTCTTAATATAGTCTGGTGTGTCGTGTCCTAAGAATCGAGCTGATTGTACCCCTGGTTTATTGTCGAGTGCTAAGACACTAAATCCTGAGTCATCAGCTAAGATCATATCGTTTGGATAAAACGATTGAATTGTCTTGGCTTTTACTAGGGCGTTGTCGATGAATGTCTCTCCTGTCTCTTCAATGTCAAAGTCAAAGTCTAAGTCTTTTAGGCCGACAATATCTAGGTTGGTTTGTGCTAATAATTCTCGAATTTCAACTAGTTTATGGTTGTTGTGTGTTGCTACGATTAGTCTCATATTACCCCTCTTTTTTTGCCCATCTATCATAACAAAATTGATGCTTTTATGCTATGATTATGTCATGTTTAAAACGACTAGCTTTAATGAAAAGATACTTAGAAAAGAGAAAACAGATTTAGGTTTGACTAATCAAAACTATATAGTTACTTTAGAGAATAACAAACAATTTTTTGTGAGGATTCCTTATGCTCATAATCATGATATTTTTGATTATGAGCTTGAAAGACAAATTCATGAGACGATTAAGGATTCTAATATTAATTTACCTTATGTTTCAATTGATCCTGAGACTGGCATAAAGATTAGTCCGTATTTAAAGAACATCAAACATTTAGATGAACTAGATTTAGTGAAGGCCTTACCACAAATTGCTAAGAAGATTAGACAACTTCATCAATATCCTAAAACCAATGTTGATTTTAATACCAAACAAAAATACCTTACTTTTAAAGAAAAGACTATACATCAATTGTTTCCATTAGAGGACTATGAATTTGTTTTAGAGGAGTTAGATAAATTTAGTGAGCGAGTACTTTGTCATAATGATTTAGTCAATGGAAATGTGATTGAGTATAATGATGAAATTTATTTGATTGATTATGAGTATGCTTGTGATAACCATCCTTATTTTGATTTATTATCGCTGCTTACAGAGAATAGTATTTATAACAAACATATTCGGAAGCTATTCTTTGAAGCATATTTTCAATGTTCTATCACTCAACAATTACAACATGATTTAGATGTCTTTGAGTCTGTTCATGACTTACTATGGTGTCAGTGGGCTCAGATGCAGTATAGCATCTTGAGAGAACCTATTTACAAAGAGATTGCTGAAACAAAGTATGACCAATTAAAAAAGATGATTCAGAAGTTATAAACTGAATCATCTTTTATATTTATGGAGAGTGAGTTATCTCACTCTCCTATTAAAGGGATAAATTATTCTTCTTCCTCTTTTTTACGTTTGGACAGAATTAGTAATCCACCGGCTACGACTGCCATTCCTAAGAACTGGTAGTAGTTTTGTTGTGTTCCAGTATCTGGAAGTTTTGGAGGTTTGACAGGTTCAATATAAGTATTGACTACTTTCAGACCGCTCTCTACCTTCTCATAATTTTCTGGAACATAATCGTTACCATCTTGGTCAACTTCTCTAACACTAAAGATATATTCATTTCCGTCAATATCTATCATTTCTAGATTTTCCCAAGTGACTGAGGTTGTACCATCTTCAAGTTTCATTATTTCTGCTTCTGGTACTTCGACTGCTTCTTGTTTTTCTAGTTGACGATAAAGTTTGAACCAAATAGTTGGATGATCATCCTCTTTGTTGATCCATTCTTTACTTGCTTTAACGATTCCATCTTTAGGGATAGAATAACTGTTAACAAAGACTAAATCACTTTCATGGATCACTTCGATATCAACGACACCCTCTCTTGAATCAACGACTTTAATCGTAATTTCATGTTGAGTTGTATCGTAGCTCATTCCTTTTTCTTCACCAACGACTTCTGCTAGAACATATTTGAATTCTTTTCCAACATCATCTTGAGTAAATTCTAAGGCTGTAAAGGTGATTTCACCTAAGGCGTTATTGGTGACAGTTTCGATAACTGTTTTTTCTTCGTCCATTAAGACAAATTCAAATTCTTGATCTTTTATATCTCTTCCTTCTAATTCTTTGAGAGCTCTAAGAATTACTTCACCTTTTGCTCTATAGATATTATTGAAAGTAACATTATTTGGATAAATTGCTGATA
>CAYFSJ010000013.1:0-33346 GCA_964345765.1 uncultured Erysipelothrix sp. | reverse complement strand
ATCAAAATCTCTTTAAGCGCTAATTTCTTACTCTGTTTATCAGTCAGTTTCTCATCGGTATAGAATGGAGTAGAATGTTTTGAAACATATACTTTAAATTGTCCTATTTGATCAATGAATCGATACTCTAAATCATCAATTAAATTATCTAACTTGTACATTTCAAGTTTTGATTGATCATCACTAAATAGTCGATTATCAATCTCATTAGTCATAATCGTGTATGACATCTTCAATTGAGGATTATACTCAAATTTCATTCTAAAAAAATTATACTCAACAAAATGATACCCCTCTTGTGCCATCTTATTAAGAAATTCTTCTAAATTAAATAAATCCAGCTGACTAATCGTAATTATTTTGTTGTGTTTAGACATCAAACCCTCACCTTAGTTGCGACCTCAAGCACTCGATTAAGTCTTTCTAGCTCTAATTCAAAAATATCTTTCCCTGCTGGTGTAATCTGATACGTTCGTTTTCGACCCTCCACACTAATTTCTTTAATCAATCCATCTTTTTCAAAACGTCCTAAGATTGTGTAAAGAGTCCCTGGACCAATTTGAACTTCACCTTGACTCCACTGGTTAATCGTCGAGACAATTTCAATTCCAAAAGTAGGCTTTTGATAAAAACACATCAAGACATAAAACATGGATTCGGTCATCCTTTTATATTGATCCACACTGCTCACCTCTCTTCTATATCGAATATCGATATCGTCTATCGATATTGAAGCATATAAAAAAGTGAGCACAATAGTTAATTATGCCCACGGATGAGATTTTTGATAAACTTCCTTTAACCGATCAACACTGACATGGGTATAAATCTGTGTCGTCGATAAGTTTTCATGACCCAATAATTCTTGAACCAACCTTAAGTCAGCCCCATTATCGAGCATGTGCGTCGCAAAACTATGACGAAACATATGTGGATGCACCTTCAAGCGCATGTCCGCTTTAAGGGCAATCTGGTTAGTAAGATACTGAACACCCCTAGATGTTAATGGTTGACCATTTTGATTTGTAAATAAGACATCATGAGTTTGAGTTTTTAGTAATTGAGGTCTTGTATTCTTTATATAATCTTTTAAATCCTCTGACATAGAATCATAGAAAGGAACCATTCTTTCCTTACTGCCCTTTCCAAAGATTCTTAATGTCGATTCATCAAAATTGATATTCTTAATTTCTAATTGAATGAGTTCAGATAAACGCAAGCCACAGGCATATAATAATTCAAACATCACTCGGTTACGCTTACCCAGGTTTGTTGAAGTATCAATGCTATACAGAAATTGTTGAATATCTTCAAAAGTCATAAAATCAGGTAAATTCTTCGGTTCTTTAAAATGTTTTATTTGTTTAAAAGGATTATGGGACACTAATTGTTGTTGATGAGCATAGTCAAAGAAACGACGATTAGCACTACATTTTCGATTTAAAGTACGAGCTGAAAGTTTTGTTTCTTTATCTTGAAGAAATGAAAGAAAGTTGAAAATAAAGCCTTGATCAACATCTCCTAAATCATTGACATTTTGATCCACACAATAATTCAAAAATTGTGATATATCTCGTTTATAGGCTTCTAGTGAATGCTCAGATTGAGAAGTCGTTAATTCAAACTCAATCAAAAAGTTGTCTAAATGTTTGAATAAATCCATCTAAATCTTCTAAGGCTTGATTGACCTTATCCTCTTTTTTCTTATGGTTGGATCTAAGAATTCCAAAATTTGCGTTCATCGGTTGAAAATGCTTAGAACTTGTTGAACTAACATAATGCGCCATTGAGGCCATCATCGTTGATTGAGGCAATTCCACTTTATCATCAGATGATTGGATGGCATAAAGTGCCGCCACTAAACCACTGGCTGCTGATTCAACATAGCCCTCTACCCCACTTAATTGACCCGCAATATATAAATCAGGTTTCTTAATTACTTGATAATGATGATTTAAATGTAAAGGTGAATTGATATAAGTATTGCGATGCATCACTCCATAGCGTTCAATCTCAACATTTTCTAAACCAGGAATCATTCTTAATAAACGCTTCTGTTCTCCCCATGTTAAATGTGTCTGAAAACCCACTAAATTGTAAAGTGTTCCAGCCGCATTATCCTGTCTTAATTGAACAACGGCATACGGTTTTTGTCCATCTTGTTCTAAACCCACTGGTTTAAGCGGACCAAAAGTCAATGTTTTAATTCCCCGCTTCGCCATTACTTCAATTGGCATACATCCCTCAAAGACTTTCTCATCTTCAAAGTCTCTTAGCTCTACCGTTTTAGCATTAATTAATTCATGATAGAAATTAAAGAACTCTTCTTTAGTCATCGGACAATTTAAGTAATCTGAAGTACCCTTATCATAACGAGACTTGCGATAAACCTTAGACATATCGACAGACTCAATATTAATCACAGGCGCAATCGCATCATAAAAATGGAGTCCTTCTTCATCTAAGAAATCCAACAGACTCTTGGCTAAAGAATCAGAAGTCAATGGACCACTTGCCAATATCGTTAAGCCCTCTGGAATCACAGTGACTTCTTCTTCGATTTTATTAAACTTATCAAAACTCATTAACGTTTCTTCAATGATATTTGAGAATTGATCCCTATCAACTGCAAGTGCACTTCCCGCAGGAACACTACTTTGATCAGCTGCCTTCATAATTAAGGAATCCAAGCGTCGCATTTCTTCTTTTAATAGACCAACAGCATTATGAATATCATTTGATCTTAAAGAATTAGAACAGACCAACTCCCCAAACTTACCAGAAGTATGTGCTGGTGTTAGTTTGGTTGGTCTCATTTCATATAAATTAACTTTAAAACCTGCTTTTAGACATTGATAAGCTGCCTCAGAGCCAGCTAATCCAGCCCCAATAATATTAATCTTCATTTGCTTCTTCTTTTTTCTCAATTGGTTGAGTTGAACCAGGTTTAATATATCGACATTTAGGGAACCCTGAACAGGCGACAAATTGTTTATTGTAACGAGAGATACGCTTAACCAGTGGCTTACCACATTCTGGGCAATCCTCTCCCGTTGGTTCAGCCGGTTTCTTCACTTTATTTGCTAAAGGACGATGATACTTACAATCTGGATAGTTTTCACAGGCAATAAACTTACCAAAACGTCCAAAGCGATAAACAAGTTCGCCACCATCTTCTGGACATTTTTCACCCACATATTCTAGTGGTGCTTTCTCCATATTGTCATAGGCTTTCTTAACCATAGGATCAAAACGATCATAAAACTCTCGAAGCGCTGCTACATGATCTTCATTCCCATCAGCAATCTCATCGAGTTCCTTCTCCATATTGGCGGTATACTCAACATTAATAATATCCGAGAAATGTTCACCTAGTTTTTCATCCGTCGTCATTCCTTGTTCTGTTGGAATAAAGACTTTTGCCTTGGATGTATCACTCGCTGCCTTGTATTCGACATAACCTCTAGAAACAATCGTATCCATAATCATTGAATAAGTACTAGGACGACCAATTCCATTCTCTTCAAGCTCTTTAATTAAACGGGCTTCATTAAAACGAAGTGGTGGTTGAGTAAAGTGTTGATTTGGCTCTAGTTTTTGAGGCGTATAGGCTTGTTTTTCCTCTAATTCAGGTAACAAGGTTTCACTGGTACTCTCATATTTACCATAAACTTTGGTATATCCATCAAAGGTTGTTGTTATACCATTAGCCACAAATTCATAGCCATTTTTAACAAACGAATATTTTAAGCTCAATTGTTTAGCTGGTGCCATTAATGAAGCTAAGGTTCTAGCATAAATTAGCGAATAGAGTTTAAACTCATCATTGGTTAAAAATGATTTGATACTTTCGGGAGTGCGATGAATATCTGTCACACGAATCCCTTCGTGGGCATCTTGAGCACTTGCTTTAGAAGAGAAACGGTATTTCCCAACATATTCTTTTCCATATTCATCTTTAATATAATCCAATGTTGTCTCAACAAAACCTTGTGACATACGATTTGAGTCCGTACGCATATAGGTAATTAACCCGACCAGTTCATCACTTAATTGAACCCCTTCATATAATTTCTGGGCGACTCTCATTGTTTTACGGGAATTAAAATTTAATTTATTAGCCGCTTCTTGTTGTAAAGTGGACGTAATAAAGATTAATTTTGATTCCTTCTTGCGATTACGCTGTGTAATCTTATCTAAGGTTAAAGGACCTTCAACTTCTTTTAAGATATCTTGTGCTTGTTCTTGGTTATCAATTTTGACCTTCTTGTTGTTGTATTTTTCTAAAGACGCTTCAAACTCTTTTTTCTTTTCATTAAAGAGCGCTTTAATACTCCAATATTCAGTTGGTTTAAACTTCTTAATTTCTTTCTCACGATCAACAATAATCTTAAGCGCAACCGATTGAACTCGTCCTGCTGATTTAGAACGAATTTTGCTCTTAAGTAATTTAGAAAGCTTAAAACCAATAATTCTATCTAAGATACGACGTGTTTCCTGCGACTTAACCAAGTCCATGTCAATCTGACGAGGTTTATTAAACGCATTTAAAACCGCATCTTTGGTAATCTCATTAAAGACGACACGGTTTTGATCATCAATATCGACCCCTAGCTCTTGAGCTAAATGATAAGAAATAGCTTCCCCTTCACGGTCCGGGTCGGTTGCCAGATATACTTTCTCTGCTTTTTGTGCATCTTTCTTTAGTTGTTTAACAACATCTTTCTTATCTTTATTAACAATATAGGTTGCCTGAAACTGATCATCAACATCAACCCCTAGCCCTTCTTTTCCTTTGGTGGCTAAGTCTCTGATATGACCTTTTGAACTGACAACTTTAAACTCATCTCCCAAATACTTTTCAATGGTTTTTGATTTAGAGGGAGACTCTACAATGACTAATTTTTTCATTAACTACTCCTAACTACTCGATTCATTAAGTCTTCAATGACTTCTTTATTTAATAAGGTCGCTCCTTGATTAATGCTTAAATGAGGAGCTCCAGATAATTCACTTTGATATGGATGAGGTAGCGCATAGATTTCATTATCAAGCTCCATCGCCTGATTAATGGTATGCATTGTACCACTTTTAATCATTCCTGACATCACCCAAAGAATTGGACTACTTGCTGCAATTAATCGATTACGCCATGGGAAATGATGTTTTAAAGGCCCTACTCCATCTGGAAATTCAGACACTAAACAATGCTTTTGTTTAATAATCTCAATTAATTTCTGATTGGATTTAGGATAGACAATATCTAAGCCACAACCTAGAATTCCAATGGTTTGACCATTAGAAATAGCAGACTGATGAGCGATACTATCAATACCTTTGGCACAACCTGAAACAATCACATACTTTTGCTTTATCATATCGACCAATTGTCTTGTTGTTTTCTCACTATAGGGATCGAGTGATCGAGAACCTACAACGCTTATGCAAGAATGATTATATAAATCAATATTACCTTCATAAAATAACACGAGTGGTGGATATTGTAAACGATAATAGCTTTTTGGGTACTCTTTATCATAAATAACAACTGTTTTAAATTGAGTCTTCTGAGGACTGACCCACTCTCTATTTGAGATTGCCCTTAAAATCTTGTTGTAGTTTCCTTTATGATAAATCGATAAATTAATTAATTTTTCTCTCATACTTTTTAGATGAGAAAAAGATTAGTCTTCCTAATCTTTAAACAACTTAAATGTTTTCCGATGAATCTCGCAAACGCCACATTCTTTAATTGCTTGATAATGCGCTTTAGTTGGATAGCCTTTATGTTTCTTAAATCCATATTGTGGATAGAGTCGATCATAAATAGCCATAATATCATCTCGTATCACTTTCGCAATAATACTGGCCGCCGCAATACTGACACTCTTTTGATCACCCTTTATGATTGCTTGAAAGTCACAACCACAAATCAGTGGCATCGCATCACTTAAGACACAAGAAGCTTTTACCTTATCAGCAATTCTTTGCATGCCCAGTTGGGCACAAGCATAAATATTAGAAGCATCAATCTCTTTTTCACTTAAGATCTCAACCTCAACTTGATACGCATGATCGATAATCCAATTAAATAAAAGATTGCGTTTTTTAGCCGTTAACTTTTTTGAATCATTCAAATCTGGATGATAAAGATTAGGCTTTAAGATAACTCCAGCCACGACCACCGGTCCAGCTAAGGGTCCCCTTCCAGCTTCGTCTAATCCTAGAACAAGTTTATTCAGTTTCCAATACGGTGTCTCGAAATGTATCATAACGCTCCCAACTCATTGGACCAAACTTATGGTTTTGAATATCAGATAAGATGATTTGAGCTCCACGATCAATAGGTTGATTTCGAAGCGTTGCAGCAGCTTCTTTCACTGTCTCTAAATCATCCAGCGAGTCTACTTGATAGGTCTCAAGTATTCTCTCTTTAACCAGTTCACTTAAGCGACAAAGTCCATATTGAATGACCTCATCAATTTGATAGCCGGTCTCTTTAACACTTAAACAAAGTGCTAAATGATATCCAATTCTGACATCATCAAATTTTGGCCATAATAAACCTGGACTGTCAATGACCTCCAATTTGTCTGATACCTTTACTTTCTTTAAGGCTCTGGTGACACCTGGTCGATTTGACACATCAGCCACTTTCTTTTTAAACAAGCGATTCATTAAGGTTGATTTCCCAACATTAGGCACCCCCAAGATTAAGGCACGAATCATTCGTGGTTTAATACCCCTTGCTAAATCTCGATCATGTTTTGGTTTCATGGCTGCCATACAACCATTTAAAATATGACGATGAACATTATCCTTGAGCACATTTAAAACAACCACCTGTGTTTCTTCTTGTTGTAAGGATTCAACCCATTCACTAGTGATTGAACTAATTGCTAGATCTTTTTTAGTTAATACAATTAAGCGTGGTTTGTTACCAATGATTTGATCAATCACTGGATTACTTGAGGAAAAAGGAATCCGAGCATCACGACATTCAATCACCATATCCACTTCAGATA
Organism: uncultured Erysipelothrix sp.; assembly: GCA_964345765.1. Taxonomy (GTDB): domain Bacteria; phylum Bacillota_I; class Bacilli_A; order Erysipelotrichales; family Erysipelotrichaceae; genus DUUI01. Next base: position 26,321 of record CAYFSJ010000013.1, on the reverse strand, counting down.
TACGTTGTTGGATTTGTCGAATGGCCTTGGTCATATGACCTGGAAACCATTGTACACTCATGTTAATGACCTACTTTCTTTATTTGAGAAAATGGATAAATGACATATAAGTCTTTGGAAATAATAGCCTCTTTCTTAAATGGTCCATATTGACTAAAGCGTGAATCAACCGATAATGGTCGATTATCCCCCATTAAAAAATATTCATCAGGACCAATTGTTATTGGACCAAAGTCCGAGGTAAACTGAATATATGATTGTTTGAGTTGATCGACATATTGTTGATTTAAAAAATATTGATCAATTAATTGACCATTAATCATTAATTGTTCATTCTTAAATTCAATGGTGTCATTAGGTAAACCGATAACTCGTTTGACTAGATAATTTTCATCCGCTTTTACGACCACTACGTCAAAGCGCTCTAAGCCTTGTGTATTGAGGGCAATTACCGATGAGAATCCTTGTTGTCCATCTTCAAGGGTTGGAAACATTGAATTACCAACGACCATAACAGGTTTAAAAAACCATGTGTTAATAATTAGAACAAGGATTAGTGCTAATAGGATTGATTTAAATAATGACCATAGATAAGGTTTTCTTCTCATAATTTCAAAAAAAGCCGTTTTGATAACGGCTCGTTTTAACGAATTTCTTTAAGACGTGCTGCTCTACCTGAACGATCACGTAAGTAAAATAACTTACTACGACGTACTCGTCCTTTACGAACAACCGTAATATCAGCAATAATTGGTGAATGTAGTGGGAATTTACGTTCAACTCCAACACCATTTGAAATCTTTCTGACTAGAATAGATTCGTTAATTCCGCCACCTTCTTTAGCGATAATTACACCTTCGAAAGCCTGGATTCTTGTTTTGTCGCCTTCCTTAATGCGAACATCAACGCGGACAGTATAACCAGTTCTTAATTCTGGTAAATCTGTCTTTAACTGAGATTTAGTTATTTCTTGTACTAATCCTAAATTCATCTTGACACACTCCTTCTTTAATTTGGTTCATATTCAGTACTAACAGCGGAACCAAAAGCTTTATTACTTTACCATATTGACTCTAGAAAATCAATCAAGTTCTCTTAAGAGTTCAATTTCTTCTTGAGATAATTCTTTCTTTTCTAAAAGATCAGGTCGATTCTGTTTCGTTCTTCTTAGAGACTCTTTTAATCGATACTTTCTAATCTTTTCATGATGACCTGAAATAAGGACTTCAGGAACTGTTTTACCCTCATACTCATAAGGGGTCGTATAATGGGGATATTCAACTAACCCATCAACAAAACTTTCTTCTAAATTGGATTCTTTAGTAATAACATCCTCTAAAAGTCGTATCACTGAATCACTAATAATCATGGCCGGCAATTCACCACCCGTTAATATATAGTCACCTATACAAAATTGATGATCAACCTCATCCATGATTCGCTCATCCATGCCCTCATAATGACCACAGATTAGCACCAATTCCTTCTCTTTTGATAATTGTACTGCCCAAGATTGATCATAAACCACTCCTGAGGCACTTGGTACAATGACTTTTGACTCACTGCTTCTAACACTTCTCAAAGCATCTAAAACAGGTTGAGCACGCATCACCAGTCCAGCACCACCACCATAAGGTTTATCATCCACACGGTTGTGTTTATCTAAAGTGAAATCACGGATATTGATTAGTTCTATTTCAACTAAGCCCTTTAATTGAGCTTTCTTAATAATAGAGGTTTCTTTAAATCCAATAAATTGTTCTGGAAATAAGGTTAAAATTTTAATCTTCATCGTAGTCCCTCAATTAAGTTGACTTCAATAATTCTTTCATCAAGTTTAACCTCTAAAACAAAGGCCTTCACAAAAGGCAAATAAAATTCTTCTTGTTCTGTTTTAATCTTCAATAATGGATGAGCACTCGCTTCAATCACATCAATCACTTTTCCAACAAGCTGACTATTTTCATAGACTTGACAACCAATCAGATCCGTATAGAAGTATTCATCTTCTTCTAAAAGAGAATCATCTAATTCTTCAATCATTAAATCGACTTGTCTAAATTTTTCAGCTTCTTCAATGGAATTGATTTCCTTGAACTTTACTTTGTGTAGATTTCCACTACTACTTGCTTTGGAGACTGTTAATGTTTGGCCATCACCCAAGAAGTGTTGACCCTTCATTAATCTCTCACTTATAAAATCAGAATCTGAAAAAACTCTTACTTCCCCTTGAAGTCCAACAGGTTTTAGAATTGTTCCAAATTTAATCATTATTCGATAGCTTCAAACTTTAAATTGATTTTCTTATTAAGCATTCTTCCTGAAATTCCCATAACTTGACGTAAGGCATTTGCCATCGTCCCTTTTTTACCAATAAGACGACCAATATCATCATTTTTAGCATAAATCATAAGGATAATTTCATTCTCATTAATGCTCTCTAATTGTTTCACTGTTAACATTTCTTTATGGTCAACAATTGGATGAATCAAATCAAATAATATTTTTTCTACTTCACTCATAACTATTTTTTCTTGCTTTCAGTATGTTTTTTGATAAGACCTTGTTTAGAAAAAAGATTACGAACAGTATCTGAAGGTTGTGCTCCTTCACTTAACCATTTAAGTGCTTTTTCTTCATCAATTTTAACTTCTGCTGGTTGTCTTGTTGGATTATAATATCCAATAATTTCTATAAAACGACCATCACGTGGTGATCTTGAATCAGAAGCAACGATACGGTAGAACGGATCTCTTTTTGCTCCATGTCTTGCTAAACGTAATTTTACAGCCATAGACTTTACCTCGACTTTCCTCAGGAAGTATACAATAAAAAAAAGACCCCGTCAAGTAGAAAACCTTAACTGTTACCTTTCAAAGTCATTGCATTAACTTATTGCATTAACCCTGAAAAACCCTTTACACCTTGAGACGATTCAAGATAGACTGTAAATGCATTGTCATCAAGCACAAAAAAGGAAAATAAACATGAATTACAAAAGAATGACACTTCGAGATAGAATCAAGATTCAAAGCCAAATTGAAAGTAATCCCTCAAGCAGTTTAGTAACAATCTCTAATATCATTAAGTTCAATCCATCTTCTATTTACCGAGAGATTAAGAATAATCGAATTTCTTTTGATACAAGATCAATTAAATTCAATAAGTCTAGTCGTGCGAGTGATTGTCATCATTTACTTAAATTTCCTTTTATCTGTAACGCTTGTAAGAAAAGAAAAAATTGTAGTAAAGAGATATGGAATATGACGCACTTGAAGCGAATGCTAGAAGAACTACAATCGTGAAGCGAGCCGATCCATCATTTATATTAGCGCTCAAGAATTAAAGGAATTAGATGACTACTTAGTCTCACCTAGAATAATTAAGGGTCAGTCAATTAATCATGTCATCAATAGTGAGCCAATGATTAAACAATCAGAATCAACTGTACGTCGCTATATCAACAACGGGTTATTATCCTGTCGAAATATTGTTTTAGCAGAAACAGTAAAACAATAGGTTAATAAGCCTTCAAAGAGTCAACAGCTTCAACGAATTAGTTTCGAATTACTGGTAAATCGAACCTACGAAGATCATCTAGACTATACATCTAATATGAATCGAGTGACCCTTCAAGTTGATTTAATGATTGGTAAGAAAAATGATAAACAAACGTTATTAACCTTGTATGAACCACAATCCAAACTACAATGGGAATCAAAGTGAATCGAGTCGCCTTTAATGTCAACCAAGTGATAGAACAGCTCATCAAACAATTAAAAGCTTCCTCTCGCTTATTCTTTGATTGTATCTTGACTGATAACGGACAAGAATTCCAACACTTACCACGCTTAGAAGACAATCAAGATGGAGAGTTTCTTATCAGAATCTTTTACTGTGATCCCTATGCTTCTTATCAAAAAGGAGGCTGTGAACGCAATCATGCTTTGGTCCGTAGGATGATCAAAAAAGGAGAAAGTATCCAACTGTATTCCCAACAAACAATTGATGATATTTTCTCCAATTTAAATTCCCATAAACGTCAAAGTCTGGGAAATAAATCACCTTTTGAGATGTTCAGACATCTCTTTGGTTTTGACATAACCCAAGAATTACCACTTAGAGAAATCCCAGCAAAAGAGATAATTATAAAATAAAATAATAGTGCTTGATGACAATTCTTAAATGCAATAAGCTTGAAAAAGACATTTTTCAAGAGTCTTTTCATGTACTATTTTTTTACTAGGTTAAACCCATTGTACACAATAATTAATAAAAAATAATAGGAAAATTAAGCGAAAGAGTAAATTGGATCATCTTTGATAAAGTCCGTCGGTCACCAACTAAAAAGGCACTAAAATAAAAACGATGTCAAGTAAAACCACTGATAAGTGGCCTTGATATCGTTTCTTATTTTAGTGAACCTCATTTCTAGTGACCGATGGACTATCATGGATGTCCAGAGGGAGCCACCGAAAACCCAAGATTGGGTTGATTTTTAGGGAATTATTTTATCGCATTAAGGTTGGAAATTGACCAACTTTTTCACATCTTTAAAAGCTTTCTGATTTTTTCAGAATATCACTAGAGGTACAGTCTATGAAAAAACAAATTCTCTGTTTCGGAGATTCAAACACCCACGGTTTAAATGCCATCGATGCTTCACGCTTCGATGAAAACGCGCGTTGGCCAAAATTATTATCTAACGATTATTCAATTATTGAAGAAGGTCTAAGTGGTCGAACCACTGTTTTTGATGATCCAATTACAGAAGGATTATCCGCTCTTAACTATATAACCCCTTGTCTTATGTCCCATAAACCAATTGATTTATTAATCATTATGTTAGGTACCAATGATACGAAAGAACGTTTTAGCTCCAGTCCACAAGTGATTGGTTTAGGCTTGAAACGACTTATCTTAAAAGCCCAAAAAAGTGATTGCTGGGCTAATAAACCTAATATTCTCATTATTACCCCTAAAGCCATTGAACCAGACTATCTAAAGACTGAAGTCGTAAAAACAATGGGCTTAGGTTGTGATGTAAAGGCGAAAGAACTCTCTACAGTTTATGAATTAATTTCTAAAGAATATGGCTGTCACTACCTTGATGCCAACGAAATCGTTACTAACTATAACACCATTGATTACATGCATCTTGATGAAGTGGGTCATAAACAACTTGCTCATAAACTCAATAAACTCATCCCTAAACTACTCTAATAGAAAAACAGGACATCCGTGTCCTGTTTAATTAATAGCATCAATAAACCGTTTTGCGATTTGTTGTGGACGAGTAATGGCGCCACCAACCACCGCAGAATGAACCCCTAAATCCATCACTTTTTTTAATTCTTGAGGCGTATTGATTTTCCCTTCAGCAATGACAGGGACACGACATTTCTTTAACATCTCTTTTAACAACTCAAAATTTGGTCCATCCACATTCTTAGAATATGGTGTATAACCTGAAAGGGTCGATGAAACACAATCAAAACCAATCTCTTGTGCTGAAATCGCTTCTTCTAAGGTTGAACAATCGGCCATCGCCAAAACACCATGTTGGTGAATTTGTTTAACTAATTCACTCAATAATTCTTGATTTGGACGATCTCTTAAGGTCGCATCCAAAGCAATCATCTGACAACCAGTGGCCAATAATTCATCCACTTCTTTTTTTGTCGGGGTAATATAGACATCACTATCAGGATAATCACGCTTAATAATGCCAATGACTGGTAAATCAACCACAGACATAATTTCTTTGATATCCTCTACTCCTTGAGCGCGAATTCCAACTGCGCCAGCTTGTTTTGCGGCCAATGCCATACGACCCATAATGAATGATGAATGTAAGGGTTCATTAGGCAAAGCCTGACAAGAAATAATTAATTTTCCTTTAATTTGATCTAACATGTATTCCTCTTTTCTTCACTAAGAATATCAGAGATTCTTTAGTTCTTCTAGAGTTGGAATCGAATCTTGAGCCCCTTTTCGAGCGACCGCAAGACTAGCTGCTTTATTGGCAAAATCAATCGCATCAACAATCGATTGACCATTGGCTAAACCCGAAACAAATGCCCCATTAAAACAATCCCCTGCCCCTACTGTATCAATGGCCACAACAGGATATGCCTTTATTAGTTGTCTTTGTTGCTTTGTGACCCATAAGGCGCCTTGTTCACCCATCGTAATAATGAGGTTCTTAACACCCCAAGCTAATAATTGTTGAATGCTCGCTTCAAAATCATCTTGTTGAGCCATTATCAGTAACTCACTCTCATTAGGGGTTAAGTAATCAATCATAGAATAGAGTTCTTGATTTAAGTCAGCTAGAGCAGGTGCAGGATTTAAAATCACTTGTTTATCATGTTGATGAGCTAATCTTATCGCATATTCAATAGCATCCAGTGGAATTTCCATCTGTAATAAGATTAAATCACTCTTAAGAATGTGCTCTTGATTATTTTTTAGATATTCGATATCACAATCACCATTAGCCCCAGGATTGACCACGATGGTATTTTGCCCTTGATGGTCTATGGTAATAATGGCTTTTCCAGTTGGATTTTTCTTACTCCACTTTATTTGTTTGGTATCAATCTTTAGTTGTTTCAAATTACTAAGGATTTGATCGCCAAAATCATCCTCTCCTAAACAGGTTAAAAAGGAAACTTGGCCCCCTAATTTAGCACTAGCAATAGCTTGATTTGCGCCTTTGCCACCAAAGGAGGTTGTCATTTCATGACCTAACAACGTTTCTCCTTTTTGAGGTAGTTTCTCAACAAAGACAGAGATATCGACATTACTACTTCCAATTACACAAATACTCATTTTCTTACCTCAATAACTCATTAATAATTCTTTAATCTTAGACGCAAATTTGGGTTGATCAACATCTAATATGACTAAGGTATCACGTTTATCAAATTTAAAGTCACTCTTTATATCACTCACTGTTTTACCAAAGGTCAGTTGTCCTTGTGTTTCAACATAGACCCCTGCTTGAGTCCCTTCAAAGATTTCTGGATGTTCTAAATAAAGAACTGGACAAACATCATGTAAACACATCATATTTTTATATCCATATAAGTCATAAAAGACTAAACAAGTTTGAATGGAATCATAGAAGAACTTAGAAACTTTAGTATTTTGTTGATAAATATCGTCAATATCTTTTGTTGTTAGGGATGATTTAAGTGTCACATCCAAACCAAACATCACTTTTTCAATTTTTGATTTAAAAACGGCTTCAGCACTATGTGGATCAACATAAATATTAAACTCAGCACAAGGTGTTGAATTACCACCTTCAATAGCACCACCCATTAAATAGATGCGCTTAATTAATGTTTCTAAATCAGGATATTTCGCAATCGCGATGGCTATATTTGTCAATGGGCCCAAGGTCACTACTTCAAGCTCACCCTTGGCTTGAACTGCTGCTTGATAAAGTGCATCCCATGCCAACATCGTTTCATGTTCTTTAGGCGAAGCTTCTAGTTCAATATCACCCACCCCATTTTCACCATGAACATGTTTTGCCATCACAAGCTCAACTACCATTGGTTTTGTGGCACCATGATAGACCTTTGCATCTACCTTGGCCAGATGAGCCAAATCTCTTATATTTTTATACGTTTTTTCTTCTTCAACATTTCCAGCCACACTGGATATTCCCTTAATGTCAACATTGTTTAATTTAAAGGCTGAAAATAACGCAATCGCATCATCAACGCCCGCATCACTATCGATCCAAATTGGTTTTTTATTCATAGTTTCCTCCTTCTTTTGTCCGGTAGGATTGACACGATTCAATTAGAATATCAATAAATTTCTCTCGATCAAGATCAAGTGCCACTTTAACATTTGGTGCTTGTTCTTTAAGACTGTGCACATCAGCAACAGTCGCTCCACGCGTATATTGACCACTTAATTCCACTTCAACAAAAAGCTCTTTAAAAGTAAAGATTTCAGGATGAGACAATGCCACTACAGCACATGGATCATGCAAGGTTGCGCCCTTCCAACCAAGAGAAGTTAAGTGTTTCATAAAGAAATCAAACCAGCCTGCAACCACATCAGACACAGGATTCCCTATTTCTCTTATTCTTTCATATTCTTCTGGATAACAAAGTGCTTTTTCAGTCACATCCAAGCCACACATAATTAAAGGGATGCCTGACTTGAGGACAACATCTAATGCTTCCGGATCAACAATTACATTAAATTCTGCGGCACTTGACCAATTACCCCCTCTAAGTCCGCCGCCCATAAAAGAAATTTGTTTAATTTTGTCTTTTAAGTGAGGATGGGCCAAAATCAATGCCGCCACATTAGTGGTTGGTCCACTCGCAATTATAGTGACTGGCTCCTCTGATTCTTCTATGACTTTAGCCATCAGTTCAATAGCAGAAATGGTTTCTAATTCTCGTGTTGGCTCAGGTAATGTTGGTCCATCTAAACCTGATTCCCCATGGAAGTTAGATGCTGTGACTAAATTACCTAATAATGGAAGTTCTCTTCCTTTAGCAACTGGAACATCTAATGCAAGTAATTTTGCGATTCTTTGAGCGTTGATGGTTGTTTTATCTAAGGTTTGATTGCCAGCAACACTGGTAATGGCTTTGATATCAAAATATGGATTGGAGGCAGCGATGACCCAAGCAATGGCATCATCATGACCTGGATCTCCATCTAAAATGATTGGGATTTTCTTCATATTGTTTCCTTTCATGCTGTTTTGCTTACTTTGTTAGGACGTCTGAGTTTTCTTCGAGCAATCATCGCAAAGACAACTAAACCTAAAATGGTAACCACATATGGAATTGGTGATACTAAGTTAGAGTCAACCCCTAAAGCAGAGGCTTTAACAGCTAGTGCTTGCGCTGATCCAAAGACTAAGGCAGCTAAAGTTGAACCAAGTGGTTCTCCACCACCCATGGCTTGAGCAGCAAGGGCAATAAATCCTCGTCCAGCGACCATATCCAAGGAGAATCCCATGGCATAGGACATTGACATATAAGCACCACCTAAACCGGCTAACACACCACCAAGCATTAAGACCATGTATTTGACTTTAATGACACTGACTCCCACTGAACTAGCTGCATTTGGATTTTCTCCAACTGAGCGAATATTGAGGCCAAGTGGTGTCCGATACAGTAAAACCCAGGTTAAATAAACTAAGAATAGTGCTAGATAAGTTAATAATGAATGACCAGAAACTATTTCACCAATGATTGGAATATCTTTAATAATTGGAATATGGATTGCCGGAACTTGAAGACTCGAATTAATCAATCCATTAGTTGAAGTCATTTGAGTTCCTTCGGTAATTCCAGTGATGATTCTTACAAAGAAGATGGTCCCACCACTTCCAATCATATTAAGGGCGGTCCCTACTAAAATGATATTAGTTTTAAGGTTAAAGGCAAAGAAAGCCATTCCGATACTGACAATTACACCGGTGATAATGGCCATTAAAACACCAATTAACCAACTGCCTGAATAATAAGCAAATAAAGAACCAAATAAGGCTGACATCATCATCGTTCCTTCTAGACCGATGTTAGAGATGCCTCCTTTTTCACAGACTACGGCAGCTAAGGTCGCAAATATGATTGGGGCTGTTATTCTTAAAATAGAGAAGAAAAAGTCAGGTACAAATATAAAATCAATTAAATTCATCTTATTGTCCCTCCTTTGATAATTCAAGCTCTTCTTGAGCACTCTGTACCACTAATTTTTGACGATAGCGTGATAAAAAGTTATTGGCCGCAAAGAATAAGAAGATGACGGCTTGAATAATGTCAATTAATTGAGCAGGTACATTGGAATAAGTAGACATGAGTTCGGTCCCCTTATCTAAGAAAGCAATAAAGAAGGCCGCAAACGGAACAAGCTTTGGATTATTCCCGGCTAATATCGCAACCGTGATTCCTGTCCATCCATAACCTGGCAGTGACTTCCAGTCATAGGCATTGTATCGACCTAACATCTCAACAGCTCCACCCATTCCAGCTAAGAAACCACCAATGGCTTGAGATAAAACGATGTAAAATGGAACATTTATTCCTGAATATTTAGAGAAGGCAAGGTTCTTTCCTATCATTCGAATATTGTATCCCCAACGTGTTCTAAACATAAACAGTGACATTAAGACAACCATCACTAATCCTATAACAAATCCAATGGAAAGTTTTGATCCACCTCCCACTAATTGTGGCAAAGCCGCATGTGGTTGAATTGTTTCTGTTTGAACAAAACCTTTAGATTTATCGGCTAAATACGTATTTAATAAGAAGTTAATAACATACATAATAATGTAGTTAAGCATGAGCGAATTAACCATCTCACTAACCCCTAGTTTCGCTTTAAAGACACCCACTAAAGCTAAGACAAGCATGGTTATTAATGACCCTATTAAAATAGCAGCAATTGGTAAGATTACTGGAGGCAGTGGTAGATAGGCGGCCGCTAAAGCTGTCACAAATGCCCCTAGCATAATTCCACCCTCAGACCCTAAGTTAAATTGATTGGCCGAAAACATAATGGCAGTGGCCAAACCAGTAAACATAATTGGGATTGTAAGAGCTAAAATATCATAGAGACCTTTGGTATTAAAGGTTCCATTGGCTCGAAAGAGTGGACGAATTAACATAGCCTTCAAGGCTTCAATGGTTTCTGATAGCTTGTCACCAAAGTTATTGCCTGAAGCACTAATAAAGATTAATAATGTGGCAACTCCAATCGCAATTAAGATGGCGGCTAATGCCCGCGCAAAGTTAAATTTAAGTTCTCGTTTACGATTCATGAGTGACCCTCCTAATTTGTTGTGGCTCTTGTTTCTGTAGACCTAGCATAAAGCGTCCCATTTCTTCATCGGATAAATTGTTTGTATCTTCAAAATAGGCCACAATTTGACCACCGCTCATCACAATTAAACTATCGGATAATTCGATGACCTCATTTAAATCAGCTGAGACTAATAACACACCAATTCCACTTCGTGATAATTCAACTAATTTTTTGCGGATAAATTCAGTAGCCCCTACATCGATGCCTCGAGTTGGTTGATCAGCAATAATCAATTGTGGATTATTGGAGAACTCTCTAGCAACAACGACTTTTTGAATGTTCCCTCCAGATAACATCCCCACGGGTTGTTCAATGGAGCTAGATAAGATACGATAATCTTTAACAAGTTGTTTAGTGTCTTGTTCAATGGCACTTAAATCAAATAATGGACCCTTATTATATTTAGGATCACCGCTTCGATCTGAAAGAATGTTTTCTTTAATGGAAGCATCGGCTGAGATACCATATAACATTCGGTCTTCTGGAACTAATGAAATATGTTTCTCTCTTAATTGTCCTTGATTCAGATTTACGATCGATTCTTGATTGAGCAAAATCTCTCCTGAATCGACTTGAATAAAGCCAAATAAAGCATCGACCAGTTCTTTTTGACCATTACCTTCAACTCCTGCGACACCTAGGATTTCACCTTTTCTCACTGCTAAGGACACATTATCTAACATCTTTTTACCCCAATCATTGACATAGTTTAAATCTTTGACATTTAAAACGATTTCTTGAGGTTGTGCTTCATCTTTTTCTACTTTTAAGATAACATCTCTTCCAACCATTAAACGTGAAATAATTTCAGGGGATGTATCTTTTGTTTCATGGACCCCTACTGAGCGTCCACCTCTAAGGATTGTCATTCGATCAGTAATAGCCATTATCTCATTGAGTTTATGAGAGATAAAGATAATGGTAAAGCCTTGTTTCTTCAGTTCAACTAATTCAGAGAACAGTTCTCTTGTTTCTTGGGTCGTTAACACGGCGGTTGGCTCATCTAAAATTAAGATTTTCGCACCACGAACAAGTGCTTTTAAAATCTCAACTTTCTGTTTCATACCAACAGGAATATCAACCACTTTAGCCAATGGGTCAACAGCAAGATTATATTTTTCTGAATATTTCTTGGTAATTTCAACAGCTTTTTTAAAATCGATAAAGGCTTTGGACTTGGTTGGGACCATGCCTAAGACAATATTTTCAGCCACCGTAAGACTAGGCACTAACATAAAGTGTTGGTGCACCATCCCTATTCCTTTCGAAATTGCGACTTGAGGCGATGATAAAACGACTGGCTCGCCATTGATGATGATTTCTCCTTCAGTTGGTTGTTCCATCCCAAAGAGCATTTTTACCAAGGTTGATTTACCAGCCCCATTTTCACCCATCAAGGCATGAATCTCACCTTTTCGCACTTCAAAATTCACATTTTTATTGGCCATGACTCCATTCCCATATACTTTGGTAATGTTTTTCATGACTACGGCTAATTGTTCATTCATAGTGATCCTTTCTTGCTTGCTTAATAAACATGGAGACCAGTGGCCTCCATGTTTGTTTTAGAGCATAATTTTAACGATTAAGGTCTAACTTCATCACGGATTGAAGGCACATCAACTGCGTCAGGTCCAATAGCTGTTGGAACTTTAATATTTCCAGCTTGGATTTCGCTAATTGCTTCTTCGACAACCGCTTTAATTTCATCAGAAACGTTGGCGTCATAGTTCTTATCTGTAACTAGACCAACACCACCATCAACAAGTCCTAATGAAATTTCAGTTCCCCAGTGCTCATTGCCTTGATCTAATTCATCAAAGACCCAAATGAGTGAGTTACCTATATTCTTTAAACCAGATGTTAATGTAATGGCAGCTAATTCTGAAGAGAATGTTGCTTCTTGGTCAGAGTCTACACCAATAAACCATGCTTGTTCATTTTCAAGGATTGCTTCTGCAGCACCATTACCAGCATTACCAGCAACACCCCAAATCACGTCAACATTTTGGTCGTTCATCATTGATAGACCATATTCTTTCGCATTAGCTGTATCAACATAGTCATTGGTATAACGTGTATCTACCTTAATGTCAGGATTAACAGATTTAGCACCTTCAATATATCCAATTAAGAAGTCATTAATAACTGGTGAGTCAACACCACCAACAAATCCAATGACTGACTCTTCGTTAATATGAGCTACATTGGTATCTGTTGTGATACTTCCTGCTAAGACACCCACGACATAGCCTAATTCATTTTGTTTATACATTAAGTTAAGGACATTGTCATTTTGGCCCGCATAAGTGTTATCATCAAAAATAATGTATTTTTGATCAGGGTTCGCATCAGCCACCTCTTTTAAGAAGTCTGGCATTTGGAATGTACCAACAATAATCACATCGTACTCTTGAGATTCGGTCACTTCATAGAGTGTTGATAACCATTTTGGTTTATCAGAATCAGTTCCACCCATTTCGATGGTTCTAAGTGTAATTCTTCCATCACTTTCAAGGGTATTGAGCCCTTCAGCGGCTGAATCAAAGAATGATTTATCGCCTAAGTTACCATTAATTAAATAAGCAACATTATAAGCTTCACCCGAAGGTTCTTGATCTCCATTTTCAGTTGTATCAGGATCAGTTGGTTCTGGTTTGTCATCTGCAGCACATGCCACTAAAGCAAACACAAGTAGCAGAGCTAACAGTGCTTTGAATAATTTTTTCATTATCTTCCTCCTTGCGCATTTGTAAGCGCTTTTCCTTGTTCTTATTATAATTGAAATCAATAGATGTTTCAATCTATTTAGAAACAATATTTCATATTTGACAATTAACGCTTTTGTGATTAATCTAAACTTAAGTTCGGCAAGTTTTGCCTAGAAAGAAGTGAGTATGAAACAAGCACATATCGCCCTTGACTCAAGTGTCAACACAAGCTATTGCCTACTACCTGGTGATCCAAAACGTCTTGATCACATTAAACAATATTTGGATGATGTTAAAGAGTTAGCTTATAATCGTGAGTATCGCTCTATCATCGGAACCTATCAAGGAATCCCTATCTTAGCCATGTCAACGGGCATGGGTGGTAGCTCTGTTGGGATTGCGGTTGAAGAATTAAAGAATATTGGTGTGACCAATCTCATCCGCATTGGTTCTTGTGGAGCCCTTCAAAAGCAAATCCAAATTGGGGATTTAGTGATTGCTGAAGGAGCCATTCGAGATGATGGTGCCTCTAAGGCATATGTCGAAGAAATATATCCTGCTACTCCAGATTCTACGTTATTAAGATATATTATTGAGGCAAGTCAATCTTTAGATGTTGCCTATCATTTAGGCATTGTCCATAGTCATGAAAGTTTCTATATCGATGACAATCAAGTGATTGAAGAATACTGGTCAAATAAAGGTGTTTTAGGGGCTGACTTAGAAACATCTGCTCTATTAACCATTGGACGATTAAGAGGTTGTCGTTGTGCCTCTATCCTCAATAATGTGGTTGTCTATGGACAAGATACAGCAGAGTCTATTTCAAATTATGTCGATGGCCAAGACATGGCATATGAAGGTGAAAAACGGGAGATTTTAGTGGCATTAGAAGCCTTTGTTAGACTGGAACAAAGCCGATGAAAAAAGTCCTATACATCGATTGTACTATGAGAGAACAATCAAGAACCAAACGATTGGCCACTGCTTTTATTGAAGCGATTGACACAGAGATTGAATTAATCCACTTAAAATTAAGCCAACTCAATCTTCAACCTTTAGTCAATGACTTCTTTTTTGAAAGAGAAGAACTGTTATTAAATAAGAAATTAGACCATCCACGCTTTGACTTAGCCCATCAGTTTTCACAAGCCGATGAAATAATTATTGCTGCTCCATTTTGGGATTTAAGTTTTCCTGCCCTACTTAAAATCTATATTGAAAATGTTAGTGTGGATACAATTACTTTCAAATCAACGGCAGATGGATTAAAAGGAATCTGTAAGGCTAAGAACTTATTTTACTTAACAACTCGGGGAGGCTTTTACACCAATGATCCATTGGAACAAGCCTTACCACATCTAAAAGCACTCTCTGTTTTCTTTGGCATCAATCATTTTCATAGTATTGCAGCCGATGGGATGGATGTTATTGATTTTGATTCACAACAATCACTGAATCAAGCCATTCTTGAAGCCCAACAATTAGCGAAAATCATATAAGAAAAAAGCCTTGTCACTGACAGGCTTTTTCAAATCCAATTTCTTTTAAAATCCGAACATCTACCTGATCAATAAAGACACCTTTGGCTTTAATGAAATCTAATTGTTCATAAAACTTTAAAGAAGGAAGATTAAAATCGACCACATACAGTCTTAGTGTCTCATATCCTAATTGTTTGGTCATGTCTAATGGCATGGCGATGGTTTTTTCGCCAAGTCCTTTTTGTTGATGAGATACTTTTACACAAAACTTATCCAAATAAAGTGCTTTAGCCTCTAGATATGGTCAACTTACTTTATCGGCTCCTCGATTAAATGGTTTGAACGAAAAACATGAGATAATTTCATCAAATTCACTCATTATAACTAATCGATTCTGTTGAATCTCTTCCAAAATAAATTGACTAGGATAATTGTCATCCCAGATTGGGATGTCTTTTTCATTTAACTGTTTTACTACATCCTTAATTAATTCTAAAATTCATCAAGGTCGTCCCTTGCAGCAACTCTTGTAGTATATATTGGATTAACTTGATACTTAACGCCCGCATTATCTCGACTTAAATATCCATAGTCGACAAGTGTTCGTCGCATTAAAGGAAAATCACTGGTCAATTGTTTCAGCTGTTGATTTAATTGAGGTTCACTAAAAACATCAGCCACTTTAATTAATTCTAGGTTGACTTGTTTTAGTACTTGATGTTTGGCTTTAAGCTTCTTTGGTAAAGTTATCATCTGGTATAAACATAATCCTATCTAAAGGATCAAGAGCATCAATTAGTCGGATATAATCCAAATGGACCTGACCCATGACATTAACTCGCTCATCTTGAGGTAAATCTTCTCTGATTAATTGAACTTCTCCTGAATAACGATCGTATTTTTCATTATCAATCGTTATTGAGCCTTTAATTCGTTTGATTTGATTGTCTGGTTTTATTTTTTCACCACTGGAAGCATATTCTCGTGATTCAACAATTCTAAATAATTTCTTAGGCGAATCACTTCTTAAAGTTAACACCTTATCATAATAATGCTGGTAACCTGGATTTAGTTTTGATGGTAATAATACAACACCCTCTTCAATATAACGATGAATTAAATCAAGTTGAGGTTGAGTTAAACTTAAGTCACCAACAATCACTCCATCTTGTTGACCTCGTTTAATTAACTCAACAAACCCAACATAAGGCTTAAGATATCGATGAGATTCGATGGTACACAGTCCTTCATAGATTGGTGAGCGTTTTTGATTTTCCCCAGCAATAAAAGAATAGACTTCAACTGGCGCATTTTTCATATGTTTCGCTGTTCTAATTAAATCTTCAATCTCAAGACCAGTTTCAGGTCTAGGATAATAATTATGCGTTGCCACCATATCTTCTCTAACATAAGGATCATAGGACGCTTCATAGGCCGAAGCATTGAGTCCAATGCGTTGCTTATCAACATTATCAATAATCAGTTGAGGATCAATTCCATAATCAATCCGAATAATATCAAGTTGGTACTCTTTTGCGATGTCAAATAAATCATCGTTACCAAAATATTCTAAGGTTCGACCAGCTACATCTGCCAAGATAATAAAACCATTATCTTTAAGCCAGGAGGTCATGGCTTTGGCTTCTTGGCGATAATTTTCCATTTGGTGATACTCTTCTTCTAAATGAAAGCAGATAAAAACTAAATCACCTTCATTAGCATTTTTTAGTAGATACTCTTGATAGTCTCTAAAAGAAGAGATATACATGGAGTGGATTAATTTCATAAAATTTGTTCCTTTCTGTAAATAATTGCCTCATAAGGTCTTAAATACGCTTGATCATCCTGATAATTACTTAATAGTTTTATGCCTTTATTCTTAATAGGTTCAAATCGAATCGGCTCATCCGTTAAATTCATTTCAATAAAGTAATCTCCTCGATGATATCCAAAATATTTATGACGATATTCAAATTCAAATTTAACAGGACTATAAATCAGTTGTTGATTCTTATTTCTTAGATGAATAAGTGTTTTATAAAAGCTAAGAATAGAATTAGGATCTAATAGTTGTTGGTCAATTGAGTGTACATCAGGATGTTGTGATTTAATCCACGCTGTGCCCTGAGTAAAACCACCCTCTTGTGTCCATTTCATCACGGTTCTACTTTGATCTCGTGTTCCCGCATTAACCGTCTTTAAATCACTTTGTTTTAATTTATTGATCGATTCAACATCCCTTAATTCATGTTCTTCAAAGAATTGATCGATAAAACCTGCTTCTTGTCCTTGATAAATAAATGGTGTTCCTTTTAGTGTTAACAGTAAAACAGCCAGTAATTTACCAATATAAGGATAATATTGTGGTTTATTGGACACTTTCGAGATCATTCGAGGATTATCATGATTTTCAAAAAAGAGTGACATCCAATCATGATTACTCAATGATTTTTGCCATTTAATGATGTATTTCTTATAGTATTCTAAGTCATAAAAATATTGATCAAAGCGAACTTTCCCTGGATTTTCTAAATGATCAAAATTAAAGATTAAATCCAATTCATTACGATAATCGGCACTCATCATCTTTGACGTTTGAATACCAATCCCTGGTGTTTCACCAATACTAAAGAGTTGGTTGGGTTTAAAGGCCCTTTCATTAAGCTCTTGTAAATACTGATGAAGTTTAGGTCCATAAAAATAATGTTCAATTCCAGTAAATCCAATTAAATCCCCTACCCATGGATTTCCTTGAGGTAAACCAGGATTCTTAGAAATGTAATTAATGACATCCAAACGATAGCCATCAATGCCCAAGTCAGCATAAAAGTTAACGATCTTGACAACTTCATCTCTTACTTTTGGATTATCCCAATTCAAATCAAATTGTTCAGAAGCAAATAAATGCAAAGCACTAATGTCTTGAGCTTCAAAATATTTCCAAGCCGATTCATAGAAAAAGGAAACCCAATTATTCGTCTTTTCTTTGTCTCTAAAGAAGTAATAATCTCTTTTATCAGAAGTTTGATCATTGAGTGCTTCAATAAACCAAGGATGTTGATCACTAGTGTGATTGACCACTAAATCAAGAATAATCTTTAAGTCCTTAGAGTGACAGGCTAAAATCAACTGTTTTAAATCATCCATTGTGCCCATTTCTGGATGAATCTCATAATAATCTGAAATATCATAACCATTATCTTTCATCGGTGATTGAAAGATTGGTGATAACCATATCCCACCAAAACCCATCTCTTTAATGTAATCTAGTTTAGAAATAATTCCTTGTAAGTCACCTAAACCATCCCCATTACTATCTTTGAAAGATCGTGGATAAATTTGATAAAAGACAATCTCTTTCCACCAAGTTTTAATCAGCTGTCCACCCTCTTGAGTTGGATAAAACTGATCTTGATTGGCTAAATTAATTAGTGTCTCAACAAAGCTTTCATCTTTGATGATTTTAGTTAAATATTTTAATTTTAAATTTAGTACCAGTGGATTTTCAATCCAAGTCGATGATTTATCCATCTGTAATAGAATCTTATCCACTACATCTCGACCAATGGGTGTCTTTAATAAGTCTTTAATCGTTGAGTTCTTGTTGAGCATGACGTCTCCTTTGAAGTTCTTCTAACATCTGAGCATAGTTGGTTTCATTAATGGTATATTTAGCGCGATAAACAAGATAACCAATGACAATTAATACTAATGGAATAATCATCATCGATATCTTAAAAACCAGTGCGCCCTTATCAGTGACATCTGCAGCCGAAGCAGCAGAGTTAACACCAGAAATCACTAATGTTTGAGAGACAATTCCAGTGGCAATGGCTGCGCCTAATTTATTAATTAAAGGTTGAATTGATAAGGTAATTGAATCATTTCGTTTGCCGAGTTTATACTCACCATATTCGACTGTATCAGCAATAAACATTAACATTAATAATTGAATGAAGGCTTGACCAACAAATAGTAAGATTCCTGCTAACGCAATCAAGCCCATTGACTGATCTGCCACAAAGAAAATGAAATAACCTAAGACCACTAATACAGTTGCCCCAAAATAGAGTAGCTTCCGATTAAATCGTTTAGAAAAAAGTGGAAAGACGACCAGTGCCACAATCTGAGACACCCCTAAGACTAATGCGAAAATAGAATACTTAGATTCATCACCAAAAATATAAGTGAAGAAATGCCAACCAAATTGAGTGGTCGTCGAATAACCAATCATAAACAAAACCATGGAAACGGTTGTCCATAATAATTGGTCATTCTTAGTAATAATGGAAAAAATCTCAGAGAATTTTGTCGGTTCTGTTGAAACTTCAATGTCTTTTTGTTCCTTAGTAAAGAGTAGTGTAAAGAGTTGAAAAAACCACATAATTAACACAAGAATGATGGCAAGTGTCAAATAAGCATTTTTCATTGAACCAGTTATTTTAGCTAAATAATCAGTCGCTGGAACAATCCCTACGACTAATGTAAATAATCCGATATTGGCACAGATACGAGCAAAAGCACCAATTCTTTCTCGCTCTTTCTGACTGGAAGAAAGTGCTGGTAACATTGACCAATAAGCGATGTCATTAGCAGTAAAACTAACTTCCCATAACAGATAAATCAAGGCAAACATCAAGACATAAGCTGCCCCTGTTAAACCGAAATCATAAAACATAATGACGGTAAATATCCCAGATAAGATTGCGCCAAAGAAAATCCAAGGTTTAAACTTCCCCCATTTTGATTTGGTATTATCAACCAATAAACCCATCACCGGATCGTTGATGGCATCAAAGATTCTCATGACCATAAAAACAATCCCGATAGATGTTAAATCAGCGTCTGAAACATTGAGCACATCCGTTAAATAGACCATTAAAAACATGGACACTAAGGTATAGACCATGTCACGACCAATGGTCCCAATTCCAAATGAATACCGATTATTGTTCATCTTGTTCCTCCTGTATTGTATAAAGGGTTGATCCAAAATCACCCCAAAGTCTAATTTGAGGGTGATACCCTGTTCCTAAAAAGACATCATTTAACACAATTCCTTGTCTTAAATGCCCACCACTAGCCACTACTTCATAGTTTCCATCCTCCATTGTTTTATATTTGGCAACTTGATTCATAATCATGCCATAAGGATGAATAGGAAGTGAGGTAACGTGTTTTAAGATTTCACCATAGCGATCAATAAATAATTTTTGAGATTTGCTTTTAAGTACATAGAATTTATTTGGGTCTAAATCATAAACACGTAGTTTTTCTCGAGGTTGAAGGGCGTGATTAATTCCTTGAAATAAACCAACTAAGCCTTGATTTTGATAAGTCACTTGCCAACAGGTGCGATATTGGTTTTTCATTGGATTAACACGGTAATCCCCTTTTAAGACAATCTCTTTAATTTTTTTATAGAACTGTATTTGGTCTTTGATTTCATTTAGTTCTGCTTTGGATAAAATATTTAAATCCAGCTCATAGCCAAAGCCACCAAAACAAGCCACATTAAAGCGAGTTGACAGTGGTGTATTTCTTAGAGTTTGAGCATTGACCTTCCCTGAAACATGATTGCTGATGGAAGTTAGTGGATAGAAAATAGCCGTGCCTTCTTGTATCTTTAAGCGATCCATGGCATCGGTGTTATCCGAGGTCCAAATCTGCTGTGCGACACTTAGCATGCCTAAATCAAATCGATTCCCTCCACTACTACACATTTCTAAGAATATATGTGGTCTAGCTTCAAAGATTTGTTTTAAGGCTTTAACTAAGCCCATTTGATAGCGTACATCAAACTCCAATTGATTCTTGAGAGTTGGACTAAATTGATCAGAATGATGACGATTCATATCCCATTTTATGTAATCAACTTCATACTCGTCAATCACTTGACTGACATTTTTAACAATATAGTCAACGACCTCATCATTACATAAATCTAAGACATATTGATTACGCCCTTTGGCTCGAATATGATGTGCCTTACCAATAGCCCAATCTGGATGGGCTCTAAAGAGTTCTGAATCTTCAGAGACCATTTCTGGTTCGACCCATATTCCTACTTTTAAGCCTAAGTCTTTGATTTTTTGTATGGTCGATTTTAAACCATGTGGAAATTTCTTCTGATTCTCAAAATAATCGCCTAAGGATCGATAATCATCATTTCGATCACCAAACCAACCATCATCAATCACAAATAAATCCATGCCACAATTCTTGGCTTTAGTCGCAAAAGAAATTAATTTCGTATGATCATAATCAAAGAAAGTCCCCTCCCAGTGATTATAGGTGACTGGTTTTTCAAAAGGTTCAATAGGAATAATACAGTCACGAATAAAACGATGGAATTGTTGTGTCACTTCTATTTGATTCTGTCCAGTTGTTAGAACAGCCACTGGAGTCGAGAAACTTTGTTCTGGTTTTAAATGCCATTCAAATTGATTTGGATTAATACCCATCATAATGCGCATCGATCCATCATAATGCGCTTGAACACTATTATAATGATTACCAGAATAGATTAGATTTAGGCCAATGGCATGATCCTCATTAAAGACTAATAACCCAGGATTATTAAGGGAGGATGAGGCTCCAGTTAATGATTGGTGAATTTGAGTTCCAGATTGTACTTGATTAAGTTTAATTTGTGCTTCTTTACCCCAAGTCCCATTTAAGGTTAAAACTTGATAATCATTTTCAAAACAATCAAAGCTTGCTGACATAAGTTTCTTAATCTTAATGGTTTGATCTGAATGGTTGATAATTTTAGTATGTCGACAAATAACATCATATTCAGGATAGAGCGTATAATACAAAAAAACAGACACATCAAAGTAATCATCAACTAATTGGATGATACATTGTTGAGTCTGTTCTGTTTTTCTTGGGCTAAAAAATTCAGTTGGATACGCTATTGAATCACTTAAGCTTATGTCTTTGACTCTTAGATGACTGACAAAGGAGCCATCTTGATCAATCAATTGATAACTGGGCTCTCTAAAATCACCTTTTCCACTAAAAGCAATTTCTTGTCGTTGTTGATCTAAGGAGTATTGTTGACCTAGATTAACACTACTACCAAAACTCACATGATGAGGCACTCTTAGTGCATCGACCTTTTGAGTCTCTATATAAGGTCCATAATACAAGTGTTCTAAGTGTTGATATTGATTGACATGCATCCAATAGGAGGTGTTTTGGGTTTGTAGATAAATGCTTCGATCATCCCTTATATCAATCATAATGGTATTCCTTATCTTTGACATATTCATCAAATAATTCAGCTGTCACTCCTTGATGATAAATCATTGCGGTATAGAAATGACCACTGTCTTTAATGGTTCGTTTTTGAGTATCAAAATCATTGTGTACTAAACCAAAGCGGGCACTATTGCCTTCTTTCCATTCAAAATTATCAACAAAGCACCAATGGTAATAACGCTCAATTGGTAAGTCACTATCCATAATCACTTTCAGATGCTCATAAATATATTTGGCTCTAAATTGATCTGAATTATCACAGGTTCCATTTTCTGTAATATAAATTGGTAATGGTAAGACATCAAAACTCTGTTTAGCAATCTTAATTAATCCTTCTGGATAAATTTCCCAATTTAAATCATTAGTTGGATAAATTCGCTTATCACTTTCTTTAAACTCACTCACTAAAGAACGCGTGTAGTAATTAATACCAATATAATCACTATAAATGCCTTTAGGAACATTGCCTAAGTTTCTCATTGGCCAATTAAATTCTCCAATCATAAAGGCTTTAATGAGCTCATCTTGAAATCCTTTAGAAAAGATTTTAGTTGATAATCGATGGATTGGATTCAATCGATTTTCAGGCTCAAAAACACGTCCATGATGAGCAAATCCTACTTTAACAACTTTGTGCTTATCAAACACACTATGAATTAATTCATAGGTTTTAATATGAGCTAAAGCTAACACATTCATAACTGCTAAAGCATCGGGTAGTGATTTTCTCATTGGTGGCCATTCGCCATATAGGAAACTTAAGATAGCATAGACATTGGGTTCATTTATGGTGCAATATTCATCGACTAAATCACCAAAAACCTTCAAACATTCACCAACATATTCTAAGAAATAGATGACATTCTCTTTCTTAGTAAACCCACCGAGCTCTTCAAACCAAGTTGGATGTGTAAAATGATAGAAAGTTAATAAAGGCTTAATGCCTAATTCTTTTAAGAATAATAACTCAACTCGATAATGATTAAGCGCTGAGCGATCAAACTGACCTAATTGTGGATTAATACGTGCCCATTCTAATGAAAAGCGATAATCCTTAATACCCATTTGATCCATTAGATGAGCATCTTGAGTAAAGTCTCGATAATGCATTGTTGCATCTTTACAATGAGATCCATCTTTGACATGGCCTTCTTCACAATATTGATACCAATTTGAATCAACAATGCCCCCTTCTATCTGTGTTGAAGAGGTGGCGACACCAAGACGAAAATTGTCTTTAAATTTCAACATGTTTGTTTTCTCCTTTACATAAAAGACGCATTAAAGCGTCTGTTATTTCATAAAACGTGATAAGATTCGCATTTGATCTTTCATTTTGTCGTATTGGTTTAACAGCTTATTAACATCACTAGGACGAACTCCTGCCCCTGCAGCAATCCGTTTCTTTTGAGAAGAACGAATTATTTGAGGTCTAGCACGCTCAGCTTTGGTCATGGATTGAATAATAGCTTTAATTCGTTTAAAATCTTCAGTGCTCTTAGCATCATCAATTTGACTCTTAAGATTACCCATGCCTGGCATCATGCCTAAAATACCAGAGAGTGGTCCCATCTTAGACATCTGTTCAATCGAAGTCAGTAAATCATCCATGGTAAACTGACCCTTCATCATGTTTTCAGCGGCTCTTTCAGCAGCTTCCTGGTCCATCTTGGATTGGGCTTGTTCAATCAGGGTTAAGACATCCCCCATTCCAAGTAAGCGCGAAGCAACACGATCTGGATAGAAACGTTCTAAATCATCAATCTTTTCCCCAGTTCCCACATATTTAACTGGAACATCTGTGACAGAGCGAACCGATAAGATTCCACCTCCACGAGAGTCCCCATCATATTTGGTAACGACTAAACCTGTTAAGTCGACTTGTTGTTTAAAGCGACTGGCCACATTAACAATGTCTTGACCTGCCATAGCATCTACGGATAACAAGATTTCATCCGGTTTTAAAATTGATTGAAGAGTGGATAATTCATCCATTAATGCTTCATCAATGTGTAAACGACCTGCTGTATCGACAATTAAGGTATCAAAGCCTTCCGCTTTAGCATATTCTAAAGCTTGAGTTGCGACATCAACTGGGGTTGAGCCTTCTAATGAGAAGACTTCAACATCAATTTGTCGACCTAAAATACGTAATTGTTCCACTGCCGCAAGACGTTGTAAATCTGCTCCAACCAGTAAAACACGACGATTAAAATTCTTAATTAAGTCATTAGCAATCTTGGCGGCTGAAGTTGTTTTACCAGATCCTTGAAGACCTACCATCATAACAACCGCAGGATGTGAAACTAAATTAAGTTCTTCTTGGGTTTCACCTAATAGCCTAATTAATTCTTCATTAACAATCTTAACCACCATTTCAGATGGTTTGAGTGAGGTCATCACTTCTTGTCCTAAGGCTTGTTCTTCAATATTATCAATAAATTGTGAAACGACATTTGGGTGGACGTCTGCTTCAATGAGCGATAAACGAACTTCCTTCAACATTTCACGCATATTACTTTCAGTTAATTTCCCCTTGCCTACCAGCGTTTTAAAACTCTGACTTAGGCGATCAGTTAAGTTTTCAAATGCCATTTATTAAATTCCTCCAAACTCTGTCTCTATTATACCAAATGATACACTTAATCCAAGATGGATTTGACTGCTTTAATTAGGATAAAACCACCTAATCCAGCCACAATCGCTGAGCCCAGTCCTTTTTGTGTTTGATTGGTTTTTAAAAGGATTACTTCCTTTTCTTGATGTGTTTTTGAACTTTCATCGGTCCGCTTATCAATTCGATTGGATTTCATTGCCACATAGGTCGCTGTAATCTCTGCTCCCAACATAATAACCGTAGAAGATAAGAATAACCAAATCAGTAAAACAATGACTCCTCCTAAAGCACCATATGTATTGGCATAATTACCAAAGTTATTAACATAAAAACTAAAGCCAAAGGATAAAC
This sequence comes from uncultured Erysipelothrix sp., assembly GCA_964345765.1. Taxonomy (GTDB): domain Bacteria; phylum Bacillota_I; class Bacilli_A; order Erysipelotrichales; family Erysipelotrichaceae; genus DUUI01. The sequence continues at coordinate 1,032 of CAYFSJ010000013.1, read as the reverse complement.
TTAAGAATAAGAATGTAGCGGCAGTGGCACCCACAAGTGCTTCTTTAAAAGCAATCGTTTTGGTTTCAGGAAAACCTGGTCCCCATTTATAAATGGAGGCAAACCCTAAAATCATAATTGGGATTGGTAAAAGAGAAACCCCTAAATTAATCAGTCCGGCTAATTCATCACCCAAGTTCATAAAATTTTCAAGCAAGTTAATTAAGACTTGGCCAAAGATTGGTCCCATTAAAACGACTAATATAATAACGGCTAATAAAAACGTATACAGAATGGAAAGTAATCGTTTGGCCCATGGCGCTCTTGAGTTTTCAACATCAAAGGCTGTTCCCATGGCTTTAATTAAGGCATTAATTCCAGCTGAGCCTGACCATAAAGTTAAAAGTAATGATACGGATAAGAGACTAGCAGATCGTGAACTAATGACATCCATGACGATGGGTTCTAATAATTCACTGGTTTGATTGGGCAAAACTTGAAACAATTCCCCAATCACTTGTTCTTGACCTAATGGTGTAAAGGCAGCTAAGTTTAATAAGAAAATCAAGAATGGGAAAAAGGCCATCATTAAGTAATAAGCTAATCTAGCTCCTACGGCCATGACTTCATCTTCTTGAAAACGTTTGATTAATTCAAATAAAAAACTTAAGAATTTATTATCTTTATATTTTTCTTGTAATTTATCTAACATACACAATTCCCTTCTAACGCATTTATTTTAACATATTCACTCTTGGTTTCAGCTTTTAGATTTGATAAGATGAGTCCATGAAAGAATTTGTAACCTATATCTTAGAATGCAGCGATGGAAGTCTCTACACAGGCTGGACCAATGACATTGACACCCGCCTAAAATGTCATAATGATGGTTTAGGCTCAAAATACACTCGAAGCAGACTTCCTGTTAAATGTGTTTATCTTGAAAAACATGCCTCTCAAAGTGAGGCTATGAAACGAGAGTATCAAATAAAACGATTGTCTCGTTGTAATAAAATCAAATTGATTAATAACTTCTAGCTGGAGTTATTTTTT